>NZ_JBQCIE010000129.1:0-13736 GCF_051954055.1 Humibacter sp.
CCCCCCAGCCCCCCCCCCCCGCTTGTTTTTGTTGTTTTTCTTCTTTCTCTTCCTCCCCTCCCTCCCTCTCTCCTCCCCCCCCTCCCCCCCCCCCCCCCACTCCAGCACACTGCCGCGCCCCCGCACCTAGCCGCCCGTCCGTCACCAGCCGAGCACGCCGGCATCCTCCTGGAACGTGCCCGTCGGTCCGTCCACCCCGATGTTCGCCCAAGCGGCAACAACCTCCGCGCTCTCCGCGGCGGGGCGTCCTGGGTGGCTGCCCGGATCTCCCCCGCCCAGTTCGGTCGCCGTGATGCCGGGTTCGACGGCGTTGAACTTCACCTCGGGAACGGCCTTCGAGTACTGGACGGTGAGCATGGAGACGGCGGCCTTGCTCGAGCCGTACACGATCGCCGGGTAGTGCGAAGCGGGACGGGACGGCTCGTGGGTGGCCCAGAACGAGCCGAGCGCGCTGGAGACGTTCACGACGACGGGGTTGTGCGACCGCCGCAGCAACGGCAGTGCGGCCTCCGTGACCCGGATGACGCCGACCGCGTTGGTGTCGTACACCTCCAGCGCGCTCGGTCCGTCGAGTGCTTCGCCGCGGCCGTCGGCTGTGCGCTTGGCGATGCCCGCGTTGTTGACGAGAACGTCGAGCCCGCCCTCGCTCTCGATGGTGGCGATAGCGGCAGCGACGGAGGCGTCGTCTGTCACGTCGAGCTGCACGAAGCGGGCGCCCAGCTCGTCGGCGGCCTCACGGCCGCGCTGCTCGTCGCGTGAACCGAGGTAGACGGTGTGTCCCATCGCGATGAGACGCCTGGCGGTTTCCTTGCCGAGGCCCTTGTTAGCCCCGGTGATGAGTGTTGTGGTCATGCGACAAGGCTCTGCCTCGGCGCGGCACACAGGTAGTCGTCTGTTGTTCGTAGGACTGGCAGTGCCACGACAACGGATGCTCCGCCAAGCAGACTGGTGTTGTGGAGGATCAGGAGTTCGGTCGGACCGTTCGGCACTGGCGCGATCGAGTCGTGCCTGAATCGGTCGGCGTTCCGATCGGCACCCGTCGACGCGCCGCAGGCCTTCGTCGTGAGGAGCTGGCGGCACTGGCGGGCATCTCCGTCGACTACCTCACGCGACTGGAGCAGGGCCGCGCCACCTCGCCATCGGCACAGGTGGTCGAAGCGCTGGCCAGGGCCTTGCGGCTATCGGATCCGGAACGCGAGCTGCTGTTCCGGCTCGCCGGACTCGCGGTCCCCGGTCGTGACCTGGTGCCCGCACGCATCCCGCCGAGCGTGCAGCGACTGCTCGACCGGCTCTCCGCGAACCCGATCGCGGTGTACGACGCCATGTGGAACCTCCTTGTCACGAACGCCGCGTACGACGCACTCACGGGCGCCCCGGCGTGGCGGGGCATCCAGCGCAACGGCGTGTGGCGCAACCTGGTCGGGCCCGGCCCTGTCGCCGAGCTCGGCCTCGATGAGCTCGCGGATCAGCAGGCCGCGCTCGTCGCCGATCTGAGGCTCACGGCGGCGAGATATCCCGCCGACCCCCGGCTGCGCAACCTGGTGGCGGAGCTGCGACGGGAGAGCGACCTGTTCTGCGAACTGTGGGACGCCGGGGAGATGCGGCAGCACGAGGACCGCTCCCGTCACAAGTTCGTCGAGCATCCCGAAGTCGGTCGCATCGGGCTGGACTGCGACACGTTCATCGTCGCCGGCGACGACCTGCGCATCATGATCTACTCGGCGGAGCCGGGCACGGCGGATGCCGAGCGCCTCGCGCTGGCGGTCGTGCTCGGCACGCAGGCGTTCTCCGACGAATCGGCCGAGGGCCGGCCCAGGCGATAGCGAACGCCTATTCCTTCGCGGCGACGTGCTCGACGACGGCGGGGATGACGGTCTCGCCGTAGACCCGCAGCGTCTCCTCCTTTGCGTCGTGCTGGAGGTACCCGGCGAACTGGGTGACGCCCAGCTCGCGCAGTGCCTTCAGCTTGGCGATGTGATCCTTCGCCGGGCCGAGCACGCACAGCCGGTCGACGATCTCGTCCGAGACGAACGCGGTGTGCGAGTTGCCCGCGCGACCGTGCTCGTTGTAGTCGTAGCCCTCGCGACCCTTGATGTACTCGGACAGCACCTGCGGCACGGCGCCGCCGCTCTCTCCATAACGGCGCACGATGTCGGCGATGTGGTTGCCGACCATGCCGCCGAACCAACGGCTCTGCTCGCGCTGATGGTCGACATCCGTCCCCACGTACATGGGTGCTGCCACGCAGATCGCCAGCGCGTCAGGGTCGCGACCGGCAGCGCGCGCGGCATCCTTCACGGCACGGATCATCCAGTCGGCCACGTCGAGGTCGGCGAGCTGCAGGATGTACCCGTCGCCCACCTCGCCGGCGAGCTTGAGCGCTTGCGGTCCGTACGCTGCGACCCACACCTGAAGCTCACTGCCCTTCGACCACGGGAAGCGCAGCGTCGAGCCCTTGTACTCAACGGCACGACTGTTCGCGAGCTCGCGGATGACGTGGATCGACTCCCGCAGTTCTGCCATCGTCACCGGCTTGCCGTTCGTGACGCGCACGGCGGAGTCGCCGCGGCCGATGCCGCACACCGTGCGGTTGCCGTACAGCTCGTTGAGCGTCGCGAAGACGGATGCCGTCACCGTCCAGTCCCGGGTCGCCGGATTGGTGACGAACGGGCCGACCTTGATGCGATGCGTGCGCGCCAGGATCTGGGAGTGGATGACGTACGGCTCCTCCCAGAGCAGATGGGAGTCGAAGGTCCACGCGTGACTGAAGCCGTACTGCTCGGCCAGCTCGGCGAGGTGCACCACCCGGCTGCCGGGCGGATCGGTCTGCAGAACGACGCCGAACTCCATGAGCGGATGCCCCTCTCCGTCTCAGACCAGGTACTGGCTCAGCCCGCGCTTGAGGAAGACCCCGTCGCCCTTGGCGCCCACGTACCGGCCGTCGTCGACGATGACCTTGCCCCTCGACAGCACCGTGTGCACCCGGCCGTCGATCTCGAATCCCTCCCAGGCCGAGTAGTCGAGGTTCATGTGGTGCGTGGCCGCCGAGATCGTGGTGTGACCGTTCGGGTCGTAGACGACGACGTCGCCGTCGGCTCCCGGCTGGATGACCCCCTTGCGCCCGTAGAGTCCGAACATGCGAGCCGGCGTCGTCGAGGTGATCTCCACGAAGCGCTCGAGCGAGAGCTTTCCGGTGGCGACCGCCTGGTACAGCAGGTCGACCCGGTGCTCGACTGTGCCGATGCCGTTGGGGATCTTCGCGAAGCTCGTGCGGCCGAGCTCCTTCTGATCCTTCATGCAGAACGGGCAGTGGTCGGTGGAGACGAGCTGGAGCTCGTTCGTGCGCAGCGCGCGCCACAACTCCTCTATGTGCCCCTCGTGCTTGGAGCGCAACGGCGGGGATGCCACCCACTTCGCCCCCTCGAAGTCGCCCCACTGGTCGCTGTGCGCACCCAGCTGGTCCTCGAGGCTGAGGTACAGGTACTGCGGGCACGTCTCCCCGAACACGTTCGAACCGCGATGACGGGCGGCGGCGATCTGCTCGACCGCCTGCTTCGCGCTCACGTGCACGAAGTACAGCGGCGTCCCCGCCACATCAGCGATCATGATCGCCCTGTGCGTTGCCTCCTCCTCCATCTGCCACGGACGGGTGAGGCCGTGATACACCGGGTCCGTGTTTCCGGCAGTGATGGCCTGTTGCACGAGCACGTCGATGACGGAGCCGTTCTCGGCATGCATCATCATCAGCGCGCCGTTCTCCGCACCTTTCTGGAACGCCCGGAAGATCTGTCCGTCATCGGACAGGAACACCCCCTTGTACGCCATGAACAGCTTGAAGCTCGTGACGCCCTCGTTCACCAGCTCGTCCATCGCCGTCAGCGACGCGTCCTGGATGTCGGAGAGGATCTGGTGGAATCCGTAGTCGATCGCGCAGTTCCCAGCGGCCTTCTCGTGCCAGAGGTGGTACTGGTCGAGCACGTTCTGATCGGGGTATTGCGTGACGAAGTCGATGATCGTCGTGGTGCCGCCGATGGCGGCGGCGCGGGTGCCGGTCTCGAACGTGTCGCTGGCGTTGGTTCCGCCGAACGGCATCTCCATGTGCGTGTGCGGGTCCACTCCGCCGGGGATGACGTACTTTCCGCTCGCGTCGATGACGGTGTCGACGGATGCCTTCAGGTCGGACCCGAGCAGCTGCGAGCCCGGCTCGAGCACCGCGGCGATCGTCTCCCCGTCGATGAGCACGTCGGCGGTTGCCCTTCCCGTCGAGCTGACGACGGTGCCGCCCGTGATGAGTGTCTTCATCGCTTCTCCTACGGCTTCGGGATGCCTGTGTACGACTCGGGTCGGCGGTCGCGGTAGAACTGCCAGTCATCCCGGGTCTGCCGCACGAGGTCGAGATCGAGGTCACGGATGACGACTTCCTCGTTCTCACTCGAGCCGTATCCGCCGATGATGTTGCCGCGGGGGTCGACGAACTGGCTCGAGCCGTAGAAGTCGACGGCGAGGTCGCCGTACTCGTTGTCCTCCCTGCCGACCCGGTTGGGGGCGGCGACGAAGTAGCCGTTCGCCGCAGCGGCGGCCGGCTGCTCGATCTCCCACAGCCGGTTGCTGAGTCCCGGCTTGGTCGCGTTCGGGTTGAAGACGATCTGCGCGCCGGCCAGGCCGAGCTCGCGCCACCCTTCCGGGAAGTGCCGGTCGTAGCAGATGTACACGCCGATCGGCCCCACGGCCGTGTGAAATACGGGGTACCCGAGGTTGCCGGGCCGGAAGTAGAACTTCTCCCAGAACTTGTCGAGGTTGGGAATGTGGTGCTTGCGGTACTTGCCGAGGATCGTGCCATCGGCATCCACGACCACGGCAGTGTTGTAGTAGATGCCGGGCTGCTCCTCCTCGTAGATGGGCAGGATCATCACGAGGCCCAGCTCCTCGGCCAGCGCCGCGAAGCGCTGAACGATCGGCCCGTCGGCCGGTTCGGCGAAGGCGTAGTACTTCTTGTCTTCGGTGATGCCGAAGTACGGGCCGTAGAACAGCTCCTGGAAGCAGATCACCTGGGCACCCTGTGCCGCCGCATCGCGGGCGAATCCCTCGTGCTTGACGATCATGGACTCTTTGTCGCCGGTCCAGGTGGTCTGGCTGATGGCCGCTCGAATCGTGGTCACGCTCGTCCTCTCCATCGGTGTTCCCCGCATTAAACGCTCGAGAGGTGATCTCCGCTACGAAAGGACTCGAATGGGGGTCCATTGCGCTCGAATGCGCACCGCGTCGGCGGCAATCCCCGGGGTCGAGGAGCATCCATGCCACGCTCGAGATGCACGATGAAGCCCGGCGGGTGCCGTGAAGGAGGTCTCGGGTGAGCATTGCCGCTCCGGATGCCAGTGACGCGGCGGGCTTCTTCGCGGGTCTCGATCCGTGGGACGTGGCGTTCGCCGTGCTCAGCGTGGTGCTCGGCATCGTGTTCGGCGTGCTGGCCAAGCGCGGCACGACAGCGCTGCTGGGACGGGTGCCGAATCTCTCCCCCACGGTCGCAAAACGTGTGGCGACCACTGTTCGCCTGATCCTCATCCTGCTCGGCGTGGGGATCGCGCTCACCTTCCTGGGGGCGCCGATCCAGCCGGTCATCGCTCTGGCGATCGTGCTCGCGGTGATCGCGGTGCTCGCGCTTCGGGGGATCGCCGAGAACTACGCGGCCGGGCTGGTCATCCAGACGAGGCGACCCTTCGTGCGCGGCGACGCCGTACGAATCGGCGACTACGAGGGCGTCGTCACCGAGATCAGCGGGCGCTCGGTGACCGTGCGGCAGTTCGACGGTGCGGTCGCGCACATTCCGAACGCGATCGTGCTGTCCAATCCGTTCCTGAACCAGTCGGAGCGCACGGCGCTGCGCAGCGAAGTGGAGGTGCGGCTGCGCTACCGGGATCGTGACGATCTGGATGCCGCGGTGTCGGACATCCGTGCCGCGTGCTCCGGGCTCGATGAGATCGTCGACGGCAGGCACGCCGAGGTGCTGTTCGTGGCGATCGAGCCGGATCGTGCGACGCTGTCGGTGCGTTACCGGCATCATCCGACGCACAAGGGCGCGACGAGGTCGCAGGTCGTCTCTGCCGTGTACGGCGCGGTCTCCGGCCGGGAGGCGGTCGTCACCTCCGCGAGGGTCGACCCGCCGCTGACGCCGCCCTCCGCGGTGTGACGCCCGTCTCGTCCCGGTCTATGCCGCCGGTTTCGTCGGCTGGATGAGGGACGCGTCGTCGGGGTCTGCGGTGCGGGAGTTGTTGACCTTGGGATCCACTTCGTAGCTCGTGATCGTGCCGGCGACCTTGTCGGACTCCGCCGTCAGCAGTTGCACCATGTGCTGTTTTCCTGCATCGTCGAGCTTCTCCGGGGTGAGGAACTCCTCCCAGACGTCGCGATCGAGGAAGACGGGCATCCGCTCGTGGATCTCACCGGATGCGTCGCGGGCCGGGCGGGTGATGATCGCCGTGGACACGACCCATTCGTCGTCGACCTTCCTGGCCGTGTAGATGCCTGCGGCGGCGAGCAGGCCGCCTGCCTCCGAGTGCAGGAAGTGCGGCTGCTTGTGCCCGGCCTCACCAGTCCACTCGTAGTAGCCGCGCATCGGCACGATGGCTCTCGATGACGCGAACGCGCCCTTCCAGAGGCCGTTGCTCGTGACCGTCTCGATGCGAGCGTTGAAGTTCGGGCGCTTGGAGTCGCGCATGAACGCCGGATGGAAGTCCCACACGGCGCCGTCGATGCTGCGCCGCACCTCGCCCGTCTGCTTGTCGACGCGTTCTCGGACGATGGGAATCTCGTCGGTCGGGGCGATCGAGTAGTTCGGCCGCCAGTCGCGGTAGTCGCCGCCTGCAGCGACGAACTCCTGGATCAATTCATCGACGTGGTCGTCGAGAGCGAATCTGCCACACTGGTCCAGCCTCTCACCCGCCACTGTCAGTGCGTGATGAGAGGATGCTTCCGCGCACTACCGCGTGCCGCTCGCATAGCGTATCTTCGAAGAAGAAGTCGCCAGCGACACGCCGCAGGTGTTTGACAGTCTCGAACATGCGTTCGAGACTGGAGGGGTGACCCTTCTCGTTCCCGATCTTCCGGCGGAGTACGCACCGCCGATGAGGTCGGTGCGTCCGGTCATCGACGGCGGAAGCGACACCGCCGTCGAACGTGCCAGGGCAGATCTGGAGCGGCTGCTCAGCCTGCGCTCCAGAATGGGCGAGCTGGAGAGCACCCGCGTGGACGACGGGGTGCTGCGCACCGATCCGGCACTGGCTCCGTTGCTCCCTGGCGGCGGGCTGCAGCCCGGGGGCGTCTACTCCGTGCAGGGTGCCACCTCTCTGGTCATGGCACTGCTGGCCGGCCCGAGCGCCGAGGGTGCATGGAGCGCCGTGGTGGGGATGCCGGGGTTCGGTGCAGAGGCGGCGGCACGACTGGGCGTCGACCTCGACCGACTCGTGCTGGTGCCGCATCCCGGCGACCGCTGGTTCAGCGTGACCGCGGCACTCGCCGACGCGGTGAGCATCGTCGTCGCCGTACCGGGCTCGAGGGTGGGCGAGGCGGAGGCTGCCAGGCTGGCCGCCAGGCTGCGACAACGCCGGGCTGTGCTTCTCGTGTGCGGTGCATGGCCTCGGGTGGATGCGCGGGTGGGTGTGGCATCCGCCCGCTGGACCGGCGTCGGCGATGGTCACGGCTACCTGGCGGAGCGCGAGCTCACGGTCGCCGTGGAGAGCAGGTCATGGGGTCGGGAACGCAGGGCGAAGCTGCTGCTGACACCGGACGGGCGGTTGCACGAGACCACGCCGTCGCGGCAGGCCGTACAACAGCACGAGACCACGCCGTCGCGAGAGCGCCTCCGGGCGCTGAAGGCGGTGGTCTGAGTGGCGGTACGCGACGCCGATCGCACCGGCAGACGCAGCATCGTGCTGTGGTGCCCGGACTGGCCGGTGCGCGCGGCCGTGGCGGCGGGACTGGCGGAGCACGGGCATCCGATCGCGCTCGTCGACAAGGGAATGGTGTTCGCCGCCTCGGCCGCCGCGCGACGCGACGGGGTGCGGCGCGGGCTGCGCGTGCGGGAGGCGCAGGCACGCTGCTCGGCGCTGACCGTGCTGCGCTACGACGCGTCGGTCGACCAGCGGGAGTTCGACCCGCTGCTGGCCGCGATCGAGCAGGCGGTCCCGGGGGTGCAGCCCATCCGGCCTGGACTGTGCGCGCTGCGGGCACGGGGCCCCGCCCGCTACTACGGGAGCGAGGATGCCGCGGCCGCCGAACTGCTGCGCGTCGCGGCCGAGCACGGTTCTCCTGATGCCTGTGTCGGCATCGCCGACGGCCCGTTCGCCGCCGAGCAGGCCGCGAGGGCGTGCCTCACCCAGCAGCCAGGGAGCGTGAGCCGGGGAACCGGCCGCACGCTGATCGTGGAGCCGGGGCGGTCGGCGGAGTTCCTCGCCCCGCTGCCGGTCGACGTGCTCGGCGATGCCGACTACGTCACGCTGCTGCACCGGCTCAGCCTTGACACGCTGGGCGCCGTGGCGAGGCTGGATCCGCTCGAGCTGGAGGACAGATTCGGCGAGCTCGGCGTGCGCACTCACGCGCTGGCGAGCGGTTCGGAACGTGCCGCGGTCGTTCCGCGCGCTCCGCAGGCGGTGCTGGAGCGTACGGCAGAGTTCGAGCCGGGACTGGAACGGGTGGACGAGCTCACGTTCGCGTTCCGGCGCACGGCCGACGAATTCGTGGCATCCCTGACCGCGGCGAAGCTCGTCGCCACGGCGATCACCGTCGTCGTGCTCGCCGAATCAGGCGCGGTCAGCGAGCGCGCCTGGCTGCACCCGAGGTGGTTCACGGCATCCGACGTCGTCGACCGGGTGAGGTGGCAGCTCCAGGGCGCAGGAACGGACAGCGGCCTGGACTCCCCCGTCGTGCAGGTGACGGTGGCGCCGGAATCGGTCGACGCGATCGGCAACCACGAAGACGGCCTGTTCGGCACGGGACCAGACGAACGCGTGCACCACGCGCTCTCCCGAGTGCAGAGCATGCTCGGGCACGACGCGGTGGGAACGGCGGCGATCGGCGGCGGACGGCTGCTCGCCGATCGTTCCGTGCTGGTGCCGTGGGGCGACCGGGTTCCGGACGCCGTGACCGCCGACGCCGCGAAACCGTGGCCGGGCGCTCTCCCTCCGCCGCTTCCCGCCACCGTCTACTCCCCGCCGGTGCGGTGCACGGTGACGGCGGCATCCGGAGAGCCGGTCGGCGTCGACGAGACCGGTGAGCTCACCGAGCATCCCGCGCGCTTCTCCCCCGCACCCGGCAGGGCTCCGTCGCAGGTGACGGCGTGGACGGGGCCGTGGCCGGTCGAGGAACGCTGGTGGGATCCGGATGCCGCCCGCAGCGTTCACCGGCTGCAGCTCGTCGACGAGACCGGCGGCGCCTGGCTCGTGCTTCTCGAGCGCGGCGAATGGATGCTGGAGGCGCGCTATGACTGAGACGGTTCCCTGACATGGGCTGGAAGAACCCCGCGATCTCGTGGTCCGAGCTGGAGCGCACGCTGTCCGGACGCCGCCCTCCCGAGGGCAGTCTCGCCGAGCTGGACTCCCCCGCCCGCAGCGTGAAGCGCAGGACCTACCACGGCGAGCCCATCGTTCCGGTGGCCGGTCCGTACGTGCCGTACGCGGAACTGCACGCGCACTCCAACTTCAGCTTCCTCGACGGGGCGAGCGACCCGGAACGGTTGATCGAGGAGGCTGCACGGCTGAGGCTGACCGGGCTGGCGCTCACCGACCATGACGGCCTGTACGGCGTCGTGCGCCTGGCGGAGGCGGCAGAGACGCACTCCAGCGTGAAGACGGTGTTCGGCGCCGAGTTGTCGCTCGGCCTGGGCAAGCCGCAGAACGGCGAGGCCGACCCGCAGGGGTCCCATCTGCTCGTGCTCGCCCGCGGGGAGGAGGGCTACCACCGGCTGGCCGGTGCGATCACGGATGCCCAACTGCATCGGGAGGCGGAGAAGGGCCGCCCCGTCTACGACCTGCACCGGCTTGCCGAGCAGGCGGAGGGGCACTGGACGGTGCTCACCGGATGCCGCAAGGGCGCCGTGCGACAGGCACTGGTCGGTAGCGCCGGCGGCGACGGCTCCGAGCCGGACGTCGGCGCGGCATCCCGCGCACTGGACGAGCTCGTCGAGCTGTTCGGCCCTGAGCACGTTGTGGTCGAGCTGTTCGACACCGGCTCCCCACTGGACACCGTGCACAACGACGCGCTCCACGCACTGGCGCGACGCAAGGGGCTGGCATCCGTCGCGACGGGTCTCGTGCACTACGCCACGAAGGCGGAACGCCCGCTCGCCACGGCGATGGCGGCGGTGCGAGCCAGGCGCAGCCTGGACGAGCTCGACGGCTGGCTTCCGGCTGCCGCCACCTCGCGGATGCGCTCCGGCGCGGAGATGGCCAGGCAGTTCGCCCGCTATCCCGGCGCGATCGAGCACAGCGTCGTCATCGCCGAAAGCCACGCGTTCGCACTGAGCTCCGCGAAGCCGCGACTGCCGAAGCAGGAGGTTCCTGAGGGGCACACGCCGATGAGTCACCTGCGCGAGCTCGTCGCGCGCGGCGTGGCCGAGAAGTATCCGCCGGACTACCCGCACGCCAGCGCCGAAGCCGTCACGGCACGCATGGAGCAGGAGCTGAAGGTGATCGAGGAGAAGGACTTCCCCGGCTACTTCCTCATCGTGTACGACATCGTGCGGTTCGCCCGCAGCAAGGGCATCCTCTGCCAGGGCCGAGGCTCCGCCGCCAACTCCGCCGTCTGCTTCGCGCTGGACATCACGGCGGTCGACTCCATCCAGTACAAGCTGCCGTTCGAGCGCTTCCTCTCCAGCCTGCGTCCTGAGGAGCCCGACATCGACGTGGACTTCGACGCGAGGCGACGAGAGGAGGTCATCCAGTACGTGTTCGACAAGTACGGCAGGCGCAACGCCGCACAGGTGGCCAACGTGATCAGCTATCGGCCGAAGAACGCGGTGCGCGACATGGCCAAGGCCCTCGGACATTCGACGGGACAACAGGATGCCTGGTCCAAGCAGGTGGAGAGGTACGGCCCGGACGTCTTCAGCGGCGACCACGACATCCCGGATGCCGTCGTCGCGCTCTCCGAGCAGCTGCTGCGTGCGCCGCGGCACCTGGGCATCCACTCCGGTGGAATGGTGCTCACCGACCGGCCGATCGGCGAGGTGTGCGCCATCGAGCACGCCCGCATGGAGAACCGCACGGTGCTGCAGTGGGACAAGAACGACTGCGAGTGGATGGGCCTGGTCAAGTTCGACCTGCTCGGCCTCGGCATGCTCGCCGCCGTTCAGTACATGTTCGACATGATTCAGGCGCACCTCGGCGAGTCCTGGACCCTGGCAACGCTGCCCAAGGAGGAGCCGGCGGTCTACGACATGCTGTGCAGGGCGGACGCCATCGGAGTGTTCCAGGTGGAGAGCCGTGCCCAGCTCGGTACACTGCCGCGCCTGCTCCCCCGCGAGTTCTACGACCTCGTGATCGAGGTGGCGCTGATCCGGCCGGGGCCGATCCAGGGTGGTGCGGTGCATCCGTACATCCGTAGGCGCGCGGGCAAGGAGACGGTGACGTACGCGCATCCACATCTGAAGCCGGTGCTGGAGCGCACCCTGGGCATCCCCCTGTTCCAGGAGCAGGTGATGCAGATGGCGATGGCCGTCGGCGACTGCACGGGCGAGGATGCCGACCTGCTGCGTCGCGCGATGGGGTCGAAACGCGGCATCGAGAAGATCGAATCGCTGCGCGACAAGGTGTTCGAAGGCATGGCGAAACGAGGACTCGATGACACGGCCGCGCAGGGCATCTGGTCGCAGATCGAGGCATTCGCCGACTTCGGTTTCGCCGAGAGCCACGCGCTGAGCTTCGCGCTCATCGTCTACGCCAGCTCCTGGCTCAAGCTGCACTACCCCGCAGCATTCCTCGCCTCGCTCATCAAGGCGCAGCCGATGGGGTTCTACTCACCGCAGACGCTGACCCAGGATGCCGTGCGGCACGGCGTCGTCGTGCGGCACGTGGACATCCTGCGCTCTGGGGTGCATCCCGACCTGGAGCCCATCGGCGATGCCGGGTCACGACCCGCACCGACGGGGATGTCCGGATGCCTCGCGCAGAAGCAGCCGCCGGTACCCAAGGAGTTCTATCGCGATGCTCCGGATGTCTCGGCCTCCCATCGCAGAGACGCCGCGCTCGCCGTGCGCCTCGGCCTGGCCGGCGTGAACGGCATCGGAGAGAAGCACGCCAAGCGCATCGTCGAAGAGCGCGAGACCTCAGGACCGTTCACGAGCATGCACGACCTCGCCAGGCGGGTCGGCCTGACGTCGCCCCAGTTGGAGGCGCTGTCGGCGGCAGGCGCGTTCGAGTCGCTCGGCCTCACCCGAAGGCAGGCGCTGTGGGCCGCGGGCCCGGCGTCCAGGGAGCGCAAGGACTACCTGCCCGCCACCGCGGTATTCGTGCAGCCGTCGTTGCTTCCGATACTGACGGCATCCGAGCAGACCGTGTACGACCTGTGGTCGACCGGCATCTCACCAGGCGACCACCCGATGCGGCACGTGCGGCAGGACCTGACGGCCAGAGGCATCCGATCGATCGAGGAGCTGCTGACGGTGGAGACGGGAACGCGGGTGGAGGTGGCGGGAGTGGTCACGCACAGGCAGCGTCCGGCGACGGCGAGCGGGATCACCTTCCTCAACCTCGAGGACGAGTCGGGCCTGCTCAATGTGATCTGCAGTGTGGGCGTGTGGGGCCGCTACCGGAGGATCGCTCGTGAGGCGGCGGCGATGGTGGTGCGGGGCATCCTGGAGCGAAGCGAGGAGGGCATCGTGAACGTGGTGGCCGACAGATTCGAGAACCTGCCGTTGAAGGCACGGACTATCTCGCGCAATTTCCAGTAACGCGAGGGCTCAGCCCGGTTTGACGCTGTTGTCCTTCGACTTGCCCGGGGCGCCTGCACTGTTCGGGCCGGGCGGTTCGTCCATCAGGTGCAGACCCTGCGTGCTGTTGGCCGAGAGGGTGAGCAGCTCGATCCATTCCCGGTTGATCACCGGCGGCTTGCTGCCCGAGTAGCGGAAGTACAGCGGGACCGACGGATCGATCCACACGGAACTGCGGCCGTCTCCCACCGACATGTCGTCGCGCCACGTGAAGAAGAAGCCCTCACGACGGCGCAGCTTGGCGCCGATCACCACCTGGAGATGGGCGAGAACGCGGTCCTCGAACTTCACTTCGATGTCGGATCCGCCGTACAACAGAGCACCCACGACAACCTCCCGGGGATCACGGTCTCGAGCGGCAAGCTTACCGTCGCACCGCCCCGGGCCGCGCCTCCCGCAGCATGAACATGTCAAGCCCTTGCCGGTCACTCCGACGGCTCCGTAACGTCGTTGCTTGCCTCATCCGACCATCCCGCAAAGGAGAAGCCATGGGTGACGAAGACAAGGTCGAGAACAAGAAGGACGAGCTCTGGGGTAAGGGCAAGGAGGCCGTCGGCAAGGCGACCGGTGATGACGAGCTCGAGAATCAGGGCAAGTTCGATCAGACCAAGGCCAACCTCAAGCAGGCCGGTGAAAAGGTGAAGGACGCGTTCACGGATAACGACTGACCGCGTTCAACCGGACCGGGGCCGGCCCGCCGCGGGCAAGGAACCGGGGGGCTGGTTTATAAAACCTGACCCCTAAATCCCACCCCACC
>NZ_JBQCIE010000130.1:0-5288 GCF_051954055.1 Humibacter sp.
CGGTATTCGAGAAGCTGGCGGGGGTTGTCGAAGTGTTCGAACATGCGCAGATCTCCCTTTCGTCTAAGACGTGCAAGACAAGACCACGGCATGACGGGCATCCACATAAGGGGTTGCCAAACGGGTCGGGAGAAGTACGAAATTCAAGGGATTCGGGCGACCGGCGCGCCTCGTTCACAACCCCGGGCCAAAGTCAAGACCCCCCTCTTAAGAGGGGCACCCTTGCAGCCCTGCGCCGACCTGCGTTTGCTGGCCTTAGGGCATGCGGTCCGGCAGTGGCGAAGGATGGCCGACGCAACGCCCGAATCGCAGAAGCCAACGAGAATTCGGGAGCGAACTATGGGAACGATGATCTACGGACCGCAAGACGTGGAGTTCGATGACCGCCTCCTGACTCACCTGGAGATCGTCATCGTCAACAAGTTCCGTCGCCGCGAGTCCTTCCTGATGTCGTGGCTCGACGACCTCTCGGTCGGCAGCGGGCGGTCGTCGTTGTGGATGTCCGCCGAGGTTCCGGTGTACTTCAAGTACCTCGGGTCGCGCGTTCCGGCCGTCAACCGCGATTGGCTGCGACTGCTGGAGACCGAAGCGAACGGCCCACGCGGGCTCGTCGTGCTCGACGAAGACGGAGCCCCAGCGCACGCCGGTCGTGCCGGCCAGCAGCGCCCGGACCGCGACGCGCACCCGGTGCGCCGGGTCGCTTAGGAGCGCTGCCGCGCTAGTCCCACTCCCATGACGCGGTGCGGTATTCCTCGCCGCGGTCGGTGAGTTCGAGACCTAGGCCGGGCCGCGACGGGTCGGGCACGAGGCATCCGTCCACCAGGTCGGGCGTGCCATCGAACAGCAAGGGCTCGATCAGGGCGTGGTCGTGGAAGTACTCCACGTGCACGCCGGGCTCGACGGATGCCGTCAGCACGGCATGCAGAGCAGGCGCGCAGTGCGCGCTCAGCGGCACGCCCCACGCGATGCACTGCTCTGCGGCGTTCAGGAACCCCGTGACGCCGCCGCAGCGGGTGGCATCCGCCTGGAGCGTGTCGACCGCGCCGGCGGTGAGCAGCAGGCGGAAGTCCGCCGGCATATACCCGTACTCCCCCGCCGCGATCTGCATGCCGCCAGGGCCTCTGTCGCGCATCAGGCGCAGCCCATCGAGGTCGTCGCTGGAGACCGGCTCCTCGAACCAGGTCACCCGGTCCTCGTGCCAGAACAGTTCAGCCATGCCGAGCGCCTGTTTGCGGCTGTACGCGCCGTTCGCGTCCACGAACAGCTGCACGTCGTCGCCGATCGCCTCGCGGGCCGTTCGCACGCGAGACGGGTCGGCTGCGGCATCCGTTCCGATCTTCATCTTCACGGCATGGATGCCCTGCTCGGCCCATCCGCCCAGCTGTTCCCGCAGCTGCTCGTCGCTGTAGCTCGTGAACCCACCGCTGCCATAGACCATGATGCGGTCGCGCGATGCACCGAGAAGCTGGAGCAGCGACACGTCGAGCAGCTTCGCCTTGAGGTCGTGGAGCGCGACATCCATCGCCGAGATGGCGCTGGCCGCGATGCCGCGCCAGCCGATGTTGCGCACGGCACGAGCCATGCCCCAGAACAGTCGCGGCGTGGACATCGCGTCGGCGCCGGTCACGAGCGGGGCGAGCACGTCCCGCACCAGCCCGAGACCGGTGGATGAGGTGTACGCGTAGCCGAGGCCGGTGCGTCCGCCCGCGTCGATCTCGACGACGAGCACCGTCGTCGAGTCCCACTTCGCGGTGCCGTCGGACTCGTTCATCGGCTCGCCGTCGAACGTCGTCGGCACCACGTACACCCTGGCGCGCACGGCGCGGATCGCGGTGTCGGCTGCAGCGGAGCCCGACCGGCCCGCACCGTCCCGATCGCCTGCCACGGTCATCCGCTCACTCGTCCTTCTTGTCGCCGCCGATGTGCAGCGCGCCCTTCACGCGCTCCACGCCCTCGGTGAACAGAGCCTCCGCGGAGTCCTTGATCACGTTGACCTCGAACGGGTCGCCCTTCAGCAGCGCGATGCCGGTGTTCTTCGCGTACTCCTTCGTGATGTGCGGCGGCAGCGGCGGGATGTTCCGGCTCACCATCGCGTCGATCACGGTCACCCCGTCATGCGCGAGCGCCGTCTCGATCGCGTCGGCGGCATCGTCGTCGTTCTCCACCCGGATGCCCTGGAACCCGAGCAGCCGCGCGTAGCCCGCATAGTCGATCGACTCCACGTCCTGCGCCGTGCGCCACACCGGGTTGGCGTCTTCTGTGCGCATCTCCCACGAGACCTGCCCGAGGTCGTTGTTGTGCAGGATGAGCACGACGAACTGCTTGTTCGGGAACCTCTTCAGGTACTTCTTCATCGTGATCAGCTCGTTCATGCCGAGCATCTGGAACGCCCCGTCACCGATGGTGCAGATCACCGGACGGTCTGGGAACGCGAACTTCGCAGACGTCGCGTACGGCATGGCGGCGAGCATCGTCGCCAGCCGGCCGGAGAGGTCGCCGCGCATTCCGCGCCGGAAGCGCAGGTGGTGGGCGTACCAGTCGGCGGTGGTGCCGGCATCCGCTGTCACGATCACGCCGTCAGGGAGCCGCTTGTTCAGCTCGAAATAGAACCGCCGCGGGTTGGCGCCGTCGTCATAGTTGACCATCGCCTCCGCTTCTTCCTCGCGCTCCCAGCCCTGCATCTCGTCGATGATCTTGCGCTGCCACGATAGGTCGTCCTTGGGCTTCAGCATCGGGATGAGCCCCTTCAGCGTCGCCTTCACGTCGCCCCACAGGTTCACCTCGGTGGGGTAGCGGATGCCCATCTGCTCCGGCTTCAGGTCCACCTGGATGGCCCTGGCCGCGCCGGTCTCCGGCAGGAACTCCCCGTAGGGATAGTTCGTGCCGAGCATGAGCAGCGTGTCGCACTCGTGCATCTGGTGCAGGCTCGGCAGAGAGCCGAGCAGCCCGACCTGCTGCGTGTGATACGGGACGTCGCCGGGGATGACATCCTTGCCGCGCAGCGCCGTGATGACGCCGGCACCGGTCAGTTCGGCGGCCTTCAGCACCTCGTCGGTCGCGCCCTGCGCGCCGGCGCCGACGAGGAACGTGACGCGCTCGCCGGCGTTCAGGATGTCCGCCGCCTTGCGCAGCTCCACCTCGCTGGGCGTGATGTCGGTGGATGCCGGCTCCCTGCTGGCCCGTGAGACCCAGTGCGCGGCGGTCGGTGTCACGGCCTTCATGGCCTGCACGTCGTGCGGGAACACGATCACCGCCGGCTGCAGCCGCGCCAGCGCGCTGCGGAACGCCGTGTCGATCACCGCCTCTGCCTGCACGGGCGAGACGATGGTCTGCACGTAGCAGGCGACGTCCTGGAACACCCGCTCCAGGTTGTTCTCCTGCTGCGTGAACGTGCCGAGCGAGGCGAGACCCTGCTGGCCGACGATCGCGACGACGGGCTGGTTGTCCATCTTCGCGTCGTAGAGACCGTTCAGCATGTGGAATCCACCGGGGCTCGACGTGGCTACGCAAACGCCCACCTCCCCGGTGAACTTGGCGTGCGCCGTCGCCATCAGTGCGCAGATCTCCTCGTGCGTCGGCCTGATGTAGTCGACCCCGTCGCCCTCGTCCTGTGCCTTGCCGAGCGCACTGTCGAACGCACCGATCCCGTCTCCGGGGAACCCGAACACGCGAGTGACACCCCAGTCCTTCAGTCGCTCGATGACGACGTCGCTGACCGTCTTAGCCATCTGTCTCCTCCTTCGTCTCTACCGCTTCGGGAACTGACCGCCGAGACGGCGGTCAGCGCTGGCGTCGCGGCGGAGGCCAGAAATGGCCTCCGCTTCTAGCTCCAGCGCGCATCCGGTCCGCAGTGCGCGCCGCGATCGCCATGATCGTGAGTGCCGGGTTCGCGCTGCCCTGCGTGGGCAGCACGCTGCCGTCGGTGATGTACAGGTTGGGCACGGCGAAGGTGCGGCAGTCGGCATCCACTACGCCGTGCTCCTCGTCTTCGGCCATGCGCGCGCCGCCGACCAGGTGCGCGTACCGCTTGATCGTGATCGCCTCGTCGGCACCAGCGGCCATCAGGATGTTCTCCATCACCTTGGTCGCCGCCTCGATCAGCTGACGGTCGTTGTCGCACTGGCTGTATGCGAAGTGCGCGATCGGCAGCCCGTGCCTGTCCTTCTCGCTCGAGAGCGTCACCCGGTTGTCGGGCAGCGGAAGGAACTCGCAGAGCGCTCCGAAGCACGCCCAGTGCACGTAGTCGCTCATGTAGTTGCGGAACTCCGCACCCCAATGACCCTGCGCCATGACGTGCTCGGCCCAGGTGATGGGCAGCGGCGAGACCGTCTGGATCGAGAACCCGCGCTTGTACGGCTTCGATGGATCCGTCTCGTAGAACTGCTCAGTGCTCACCTCGGGCGGCGGCGCCTTGTACATGCGGATCTCCGAGTCGAACCGCCCTGCCGTCTGCGGCGCACCCTGCACCATGAGGTACCGGCCAACCTGGTCGAAGTCGTTGCACAGCCCGTCTGGGAAGCGCGCCGACGCGGAGTTCAGCAGCAGCCGCGGCGTCTCGATCGAGTACCCGGCGACGATGACGACGGATGCCTTCTGGAACCGCTCCCGCCCGTCGCGCACATAGTGCACGCCGGTCGCACGCCCGCTGAAGGCATCCACCTCGATGCCGGTCACCATCGAGTCGGGGCGTACCTCGGCGCCGTGCTCGAGGGCATCCGGAACATGCGTGATGAGCGGGGAGGCCTTCGCGTTCACCTTGCAGCCCTGCAGGCAGAAGCCTCGGTAGATGCAGTGCGGGCGGTGCCCGAAGCGTCCGTTCGCGATCGCGACCGGACCGACCCTCGCCTCGACACCGGCCTTCAGCGCTCCACGCAGGAACACCTCACCGTTACCGCCAACCGGATGCGGCCGGTACGGATAGCCGTGCGGGTCCCCCCACGGCCAGTCCTCGCCCGCCACCGGCAGCTCGCCCTCGATCTGCTCGTAGTACGGCCGCAGATCCGCGTAGTCGAGCGGCCAGTCCGCACCGACGCCGTCTACCGTCTTCGTGTGGAAGTCGCTCGGATGGAACCGAGGCGTGTACCCGGCGTAGTGCACCATCGAGCCGCCCACGCCGCGCCCCGAGTTGTTGGAGCCCAACGGCACCGGGTCGCTGCCGCCGATCTCGCGCGGTTCCGTCCAGTACAGCTGGTGGGATGCCGCCTCGTCGCTGACCCAGTCGTCTTCCGGATTCCAGAACGGGCCGGCATCCAGCGCAGCGACCCGCCAGCCGTAGCGGGCGAGCCGCT
>NZ_JBQCIE010000131.1:0-5050 GCF_051954055.1 Humibacter sp.
TTACATATTGTTCGTGGTTTGCTTTACGCGGGGGGGGTTGGGGGCGGGGGTTTTTTTGGTGCGGTGGCTTTTTGGGGCTTCCGCCGCGACGCCAGCGCCGACCGCCGTCTCGGCGGTCGGTCGGGACAAGAAGGCTCTGCAAGCGTCTGGGCTGCACCGTCATTGCGTAATAGTTTTTAGCGATATATCGTTGACGTGTATTATATAGTCACGTTTGGAGATTCGCTATTATAAACGACTACTTCCGCGGCGACGAACATCGTCGCCACCCCGGCCGCCCGTCCTTCGGCGGCGATCCCTGCGGGGGTGCGCCGCGCCGGCATCACCACGACCCCGAGCACGGACACGGCCACCACGGCGCCGGCCGCGGCGAGGCGGGATACGAGCACGAAGCGAACGCCGGCGGCCCGCACGAGAGTCAGGGCGGCCCGGAAGGCTTCGCCGGCTTCGGTCCACGCGGCTTCGGGTACGCACGCCGCGGCTTCGGCCCCACGTTCGATCCCCGCGGGTTCGACCCCGCGGCATTCGCCGCATTCGGTGGGCGAGGACGCAAGCGTGCGTCGCGCGGAGACATCCGCGCGGCCATCCTGAGCCTGCTCGCCGAGGAGCCGAAGAACGGCTACGCGCTGATCAAGGCCATCGCCGAGAAGACCGACGGCCTGTGGAAGCCGAGCCCCGGCTCGGTGTACCCCACCCTGCAGCAGCTGGTCGACGAGGAGCTCGTCGAGGCGACCGGTGACGGCCGCCGCACCGACTACGCCCTGACGGATGCCGGCAAGGCCTACGTCGCGGAGCACGAGTCGGAGCTCGACGCGGCCTGGCAGGCCGCACCGGGGCTGAGCGCCTCGGGCGCGGCGCTGCACGAGGCCGTTGGCAAGCTCATGGGCGTCGTGCACCAGTACCGGTTCGCCGCGACCGACGAGCAGCGCAAGCAGGCCGCCGAGAAGATCGACGAGCTGCGCAAGGCGCTGTACCTGATCCTCGCCGAGTGATCCGGCCGCGGTGTGCGCCGCCCAGATCCCGTTTCACTGACAGAGAGTGTCGCTCCCAGGCGGAGCATCAGCATTATCTGCACGTGAGACGGGATCTCCTTGTCCCCGTCCGAGGATGCGCTCCTGAGTCATGAACGGATGTCGCCGTCCAGGTAGTACCAGCGGCCGCGCTCGCACACGAAGCGACTGCGTTCGTGCAGCACTCCGCCGTCGCGGGCGCGCCCCGGTGCGGGCAGGATGCGCCAATACGCGCGAAACTCCACCTCGCCGGTGTCGCCATCCGCAGCGGTTGCCCGGTCGCGGCCGGTGTCCGCGTCCACACGGGCGTTTCCGTCCGCGTCGGCGTCGAGGATGTCCAACCGCCGCCACTCCACGGCCGGGTCCAGTTCGAGCTCGGGCGGCCGCGTCGACGGATGCCACGTCGTCAGCAGATACTCCGTGTCACAGTGCGCGAAGGCCGAGTAGCGCGACCGCATGAGCGCCTCGGGAGTCGGCGCGACCGACTCGCCGCGGTGCAGGCATCCGCAGCACGTGTCGTACGCCTCGCCGCTCCCGCACGGGCACGGCTCGATCTCCATCTCGATCACCTCACCCCGAGCGCTCGGGCAACGGGGTCGTCTCGAGGGTGCCGGCGAGCATCCGCTCGTTGAGCTCGGCCAGCTGCCGCGTGAACAGCGCCGCCCCGCCCTGCGCCGGATGCCGCAACGCGGGCGCCGCGATCCCCGCGGACTCCAGCGCGCCCTGCGCCTTGCGGCCCACCGCGGCGATCGTGTGCACGCCGAACGCCCGGGCGAGCTCCAGCCCGACCGGCGCTCCCGCCCGCACCTCGGGCGCACGCGGCGCGCGGTTCGTGCGCCGGTCGCCCGCCACGAACGGATGATTCGGGTACACCGACCAGAGCAGCGGCAGCGGTCCGCGCCACGACTTGAGCGCGCCCCACACCACGCGCGACGACGCCTCCCACGGCGCATCCGGATGCTCCGGCAGCTCGAGTCCGTCGCCCTCGAGGCGTCCGCTGATGAGGCCGGGACGCGTGTGCACCTCGCGCACGCTCGTGAACGGAACGCCGCTCACGGTCATTCCACGGTGCCCGGGCGCCTCACCGAGCAGCAGGATCTGCGGGCCCGCCTCGGCCATCAGCCCGAGGTAGCGCAGCAGGTTCCGGCGACGAAGCGCGCCGTGCGGAGTGCCGGCGTCGTAGAGGAACTCGGCATCGTCCGGGGTCACCGCAGCGACGGCATCCAGTGCGGCGAGGAACCGCGAGAGGTCCAGGTCGCGGGCCACCGAGGCGGGCTCGCTCACTCCTTCTCGCGCAGCCAGTGCGACCGCTTGAACGTACGACCCCACCACGCGGTGAGTCCCTCGCCCTGGTACTGCTCGGGATCCGCTTCCAGCACCGCGTCGCCCTCCGGTGCGGGAAGCGCTTCCACCTCGGACTCGTCGATCGACGTCGCGACCCCGTCGGTCGTGATCGAGGTGACCTGGTTCGCATCCACGAACCGCAAGCCGTGGTGCGTGCGCACGGCGAGGCCGTCGAAGAGGTCGAGCGAGGCATCCTGCAGCACGTGCTCCACCGTGCCGAGACGCTCGCCGCCCGACGTCGTGACGGGCGCACCCTTCTCGAGGGCGGTGTAGGCGATGGGTTCAGGCACGAAAAGCTCCTTCGATGCGGCTGCGGCAACGCCGCGAGTTCGGCACCACAGCCTACGCCGCAACACCGGGTAACACGGCTTCACATGGTTACCGGCCGATGCGTGGTATCGCATCGCCCGCCCGCAGCATGGACGGATGACCGCAACACTCGACGAGCCGCTCGGTTTCGCCAGCGCCCAGGTGCACGCAGGTACGGATGTCGACACCGCTTTCGGTGCCCGCGTCACCCCCGTCTACCTCACGGCCGGCTTCGTGTTCGACGACTTCGAGCAGGCCCGCGACCGGTTCGCCGGTGTCGACGAGGGCTACACGTACTCGCGGTCCGGCAACCCGACGACCGCCGCGGTCGAGCGACGCCTCGCCGTGCTCGAGGGCGCCACCTCGGCACCGGATGCCGAGGCGATCGTCGTCGGCAGCGGACAGGCGGCGCTCGCTGTCGCGTTCCTCGGAATCCTGCAGGCCGGCGACCACGTCGTTTCAGCGGCCAGCATCTACGAGGGAACGCGCGGCCTGCTGCGCGAGAACCTCGGACGACTCGGCATCGAGGTCGACTTCGTGCGCAACGCGAACGATCCGGATGCCTGGCGCCGCGCGATCCGTCCCACGACGAAGGCGCTCTTCGGTGAGCCGATCCCGAACCCGAAGAACGACCTGCTCGACCTCGAGACGGTGGCGGCGGTGGCACGCGAGGCGGGCATCCCGTTCATCGTCGACAACACACTCGCCACGCCGTACCTGCTGCGGCCGTTCGAGTTCGGTGCCGACATCGTCGTGCACTCGGCGAGCAAGTTCCTCGCCGGGCACGGCTCGGCGCTGGGCGGTGTCGTGGTGGATGCCGGTCGCTTCGACTGGAGCGCCCGCCCGGATGCCTTCCCGCACCTGAACACACCGCAACGCGCCCTCGGCGGGCGGTCGTATGTCGAGGCGTACGGCCGTTCGGCCTACGCCGCGTACACCCGGCAGGTCGTGGCGTCGCGGTTCGGACCGACCCTGTCTCCGCTGAACGCGTTCCTGCTGCAGCAGGGGCTGGAGACGCTGTCGCTGCGGGTCGCCCAGCACTCGCGCAACGCACTCGCCGTCGCGGCGTGGTTGCAGGTGCAGCCGGAGGTGGCATCCGTCGACTACTCGGGGCTGGCATCCAGCCCGCACCACGAGCTGGCCGGCAAGTACCTGCCGGACGGCCAGGGCAGCGTGTTCTCGTTCACGCTGCGCGGCGGTGAGCCGGCGGCGCGGGCGTTCTACGACGCACTGCGACTGTTCAGCCGGATGACGCACCTGGGTGACGTGCGGTCGCTCGCGCTGCATCCGGCATCCACAACGCACACGCTGCTCACGGAGGACGAGCGACTGGCGAACGGCATCGGACCGGGCCTGCTGCGCCTCTCCGTCGGCATCGAGGACGCCGACGACCTCATCCGCGACCTCGCTCGCGCGCTCGACGCGGTCCGCGCGCTGACGGAGCTCCCGCTCGCCGGTTGAGACAAGGAACGCACATGGCACACAGGCAGCACTTCGGCTGGTTCTTCTCGCGCGGTTTCGGCCCGCAGGGCTGGGGACGCCCCGAGTGGCGCTGGGGCTACGACTGGACCAAGCCCGACCTCTACCAGCACTCCGTCCGCGAGCTGGAGCAGGCCGGTCTCGACCTCGTGATCATGGAGGACGCCATCTCCATCGGCACGCCGGAGACGCTCGACCTGCGGGTGCGGTCGGCGTACGGCGGTCCCAAGCACGACCCGCTGCTGCTGGCGCCCTACCTCTTCCAGGCGACGAGTCACATCGGCATCGTGCCCACCATCAACGCCGGTGCGACGCCCCCGTACCTCGCCGCACGGCAGGCGGCGACGCTGCAGCACCTCAGCGACGGACGCTTCGGCATCAACGTCGTCACCGACGTGAAGAGCGCCCGCCACTTCGGCCTCGAGGAGCTGGAGCACGACGCCGCGTACGACCGTGCCCAGGAGTGGCTCGACACCGTGCGCGAGCTGTGGCACAGCTGGGACGACGGCGCGTACGTCGCGGATGCCGAGACCGGCCACTTCGCCGACGGCACGCGCATCCGTGCCACCCGGCACGAAGGCGAGTACTTCACGGTCGCCGGCCCGCTCAACGCGATCCCGTTCAACCGCGCGCTGGAGCTAAAAGCGGAGGCCATTTCTGGCCTCCGCCGCGACGCCAGCGCCGACCGCCGTCTCGGCGGTCGGTTCGCGAACAATCCGGATGCGTACGGCACCACGAACGGCGACCCGACGATCGTCTCCCCCGGTGGCTCCGGCCGCGGGCTGGGCTACGCAGGCGCGAACTCCGACGTGCAGCTGGCGCTCGCCCCGCTGAACGTCGCCGCGGTGCGGGCGTACCGCGCGAAGGTGACCGCGGAGGCGCAGGCGGCGGGACGGCAGGCATCCGAC
>NZ_JBQCIE010000132.1:0-3358 GCF_051954055.1 Humibacter sp.
TGGGCCGCCTACGCGTGGCCCGCCGCCCGCACCCCGACCTCACTGCTGGCCGCGCTGCCCACGGGCAGCTTCCCCGGGGTGGACGAGACGGAGGTGTACGAGTTCCTGCAGGCGCACGCGCCGGCGTGAGCTCCGAGCGACGCACCAGCGGACGAATCGGTCGCCCCCGTCCGTCATTCCGGACGCCGGAGCCTGCCGGACCCGTCGGCCCTTTGCCTAGGCTGACAGGAGCGCGCCAATAGGCGAGAAAGGAATCTCAATTGACTTGTCAAGCGGCGATGGGCGTGCTGGGTGGTGATTCTTGATGGAAGGTCGTGCCGTCTCGCAGGAGTGCCCAGATCACGTTGATGCGTCGGCGTGCGAGGGCGAGGACGGCTTGTTTGTGGTTCTTCCCCTCGCGTCGTTTCCGGTCGTAGTACGCCCGGGACTCGGGGTGGGATCGGGCAGCGACCTCGGCGGCGAGGTAGCAGGTGCGCAGCAGGCGTCTGCTGTAGCGCTTGGGCCGGTGCAGGTTGCCGCTGATGCGCCCGGAGTCGCGTGGGACCGGGGCAACGCCGGTGACGCCGGCGAGCCGGTCTGCGGACTCGAACGCGGTGAGTGTTCCGCCGGTGAACGCGATGAACTCTGCGGCGAGCAACGGGCCGAAGCCGGGCATGCTCAGGAGCGGCTCGGCGTGCTGGTGGCGGCGAAATCGGGTCTCGAGCTGAGACTCGACCTCTTCGACCTCCTCCCGAAGCCGCAGCACCTCGGTGGCGAGACGCTTCACGATCATGGCTGCGGCGTCCTGCCCTGCCACGACGGTGTGCTGGGCGTGCGCGGCATCGAGGGCGGTCTGGGCGATCTGCTCGGGCAGTCGTGCCCCGGCCTTGCGGAGCCTGCCTGTGACGCGGGCGACACCGGCGCGGCGCAGTTGGTCCGGCGTCTGGTACTGGGTCAGCAAGATCACGGCGGCTTTGCGCCCGGCGTAATCGAATGCGGCTTCCAGCCCGGGGAAGTACTCCAGCAGTGTCGCCCGCAGACGGTTGATCGCCCGGGTGCGGTCGGCGACGAGATCGGCACGGTGGGAGGCGAGCATCCGCAACTCAACAGCAATCTCGTCCGCGCTTCGCACCGGGGTCAAGTCGCGTCGCATGCGGGCTTGGTCGGCGATGATCGCAGCGTCTTTCGCGTCGGTCTTCCCGTCCCCGTGGTAAGTCCTGGCAGCGTGGTGGACGGTGCGGCCGGGGATGTAGAGCAGAGCCTGTCCGTTGTCGGCGAGCACCGCGATCAGCAAAGCGGCGCCGCCCTGGTTCAGGTCGGTCGCCCAGACCACCTCACCGCCAGCGGTCAGTTCCGTCACCTCGGCGAGCAGTCCGAGGATGTCGTCCTCGGTGTTGGCGATCTTGCGGGACAGCAGCCGGGTTCCGTTCTCGTCGATCACGACGCAATGGTGATGGGCCTTGCCGGCATCGATCCCGGCCCAGAATCGCGGCATCCGCGCCTCCGTTCTCTCGAGTGCTTCCACTCCAGTCAACGACCACGCCGTCTCGTCCTTACACAGCGATCACATCGCGTCTCTCAATCAGCGGTCGAGCCGTTGCGAGGCACCAGGCGGCCAATCCTTTCCAGCCGTCGAAACGGCACCCTCATGACAGCCATACCCGGCACCCCCGGAGCGGTCAGAAGCCTACGACGCTCCCGAAACCACAC
Organism: Humibacter sp.; assembly: GCF_051954055.1. Lineage (NCBI taxonomy): Bacteria > Bacillati > Actinomycetota > Actinomycetes > Micrococcales > Microbacteriaceae > Humibacter > Humibacter sp. The sequence continues at coordinate 1,690 of NZ_JBQCIE010000132.1, forward strand.
ACCAACAAAGTAAGGACTCCCATGAGCGACTACGCCGTGGTCAACCCCGCGACGGGCGAGACCGTCAAGGAATACCCGACCATCACCGACGAGCAGCTGCGTGACGCGATCGGCCGCGCGGATGCCGCCTACCGCAGCTGGGGCCGCGGCACGACGCCCGCCGAGCGCGCGGAGCTCATCCGCAAGGTGGGTGACCTGCACTCCGAGCGCCGGGACGAGCTCGCCGCCATCATCGTGCGCGAGATGGGCAAGCCCGTCGAGCAGGCGCTCGCCGAGGTGGACTTCGCGGCAGACATCTATCGCTACTACGCGGATGTCTCGCCCAAGGTGCTCGAGGACGAGCCCATCGAGCTGCTGGCGGGCGAGGGTTCGGCGGTCATCCGACGCACTCCGCTCGGCGTGCTGCTCGGGATCATGCCGTGGAACTTCCCCTACTACCAGGTCGCCCGCTTCGCCGGCCCGAACCTGATCATCGGCAACACCATCCTGCTCAAGCACGCACCGCAGTGCCCGGAGTCGGCCCTCGCGATCGAGCAGATCTTCCACGACGCCGGCCTCCCCGAGGGCGCGTATACGAACATCTTCGCGACGAACGGGCAGATCGAGTGGGTCATCGCCGACCGACGCGTTCAGGGCGTCTCGCTCACCGGATCCGAGCGCGCCGGCGCCGCGGTCGCCGAGATCGCCGGACGCAACCTCAAGAAGGTCGTACTCGAACTGGGCGGTTCCGACCCCTTCATTGTGCTGTCGGCCGACGACCTCGACAAGGTCGCGGAGGATGCCGCGGCCGCACGCCTCGACAACAGCGGGCAGTCCTGCAACGCCGCCAAGCGGTTCATCGTCGTGGACGACCTGTACGAGCCGTTCGTGGAGAAGCTCACCGCCAAGCTCGCCGAATCGCAGCCAAGCGATCCGACGAGCCCTGACTCGCCTCTCGGTCCGCTCTCTTCCACGGCCGCAGCCGACCGCCTGCAGGACCAACTCGACCGCGCCGTGGCGAACGGCGCGAAGCTGCACGCCACCGGCGAGCGCCGAGGCAACTTCTTCGCACCGATCGTCCTCACCGACATCGCCGCCGACAACCCGGTACGCCAGGAGGAGTTCTTCGGCCCGGTCGCATCCGTGTACCGGGTCGCGAACGAAGACGAGGCCGTCGAGGTGGCCAACGACATCCCCTTCGGCCTCGGCTCCTACGTGTACACCACCGATCCCGAACAGGCACAACGCGTGGCGAACAGGATCGAGGCCGGCATGGTCTTCGTCAACGTCGTACTCGCCGACGGCGTCGAACTGCCGTTCGGCGGCGTGAAGCGGTCGGGCACAGGGCGGGAAATGGGACGGCTGGGCGCCGACGAGTTCGTGAACAAGAAGCTGATCCGCATCGGGTAGGCCTCCGTCAGGGCGACGGCACGGGTGCAGCGTGCACGCGCGTGCCAGACTCGACCCGATGTGGATCGGATGGGTCGAGTTCGACGTGCTCCTCGGCGACGTGCACTCGCTGAAGCAGAAGCGCGCACTCGTGCGGCCGCTCATCGCCGACCTCAGCCGCCGCACCGAAGCTGCCGTCGCCGAGGTCGGATCGCTCGACCTGCACCGCCGGGCGACGATAGGCGTCGCCGTCATCGACCGCGACGCCGGCCACGTGCGCGACGTGCTCAGCCGGGCTGAA
>NZ_JBQCIE010000133.1:0-15985 GCF_051954055.1 Humibacter sp.
CTCACCCAGAGCGCCATGATCACCGGGATCACCAGGAACACGCCGAGGATGGTCAGCACCGGTGCCGTGAACAGCCACCCGGATGCCGCCTCGGCCCCCCCGGTCCCCGCCCCTAACCGCCGCGCCCCCCGGGGGTCTTTATCCTTCTTTCCGGGGCCCCTCTGCCCCGGGCGTTTTTGGTGGTTTTCGGGCGCGCCGAGGCGGCATCCGGGTGGCTGTTCACGGCACCGGTGCTGATCATCCTCGGCGTGTTCCTGGTGATCCCGGTGATCATGGCGCTCTGGGTGAGCTTCTCGGACTGGGGCGGACGCGGCAGCCCGTTCTCCTCCGGCGTGCATTTCGTCGGGCTGAAGAACTACTCGACGATCCTGAACGGCGGAGGGCTCGCGGAGAGCGACTTCGGCACAGCGCTGAAGAACAACGTCTGGTACGTGATCTTCGTGGTGCCGCTGCAGACGGCGCTCTCGCTCGTGCTCGCGTTGCTCGTGAACCGCGCTCTGCTGCGCGGCCGCGGCTTCTTCCGCACCGCGTACTACTTCCCGTCGGTGACGAGCTCGGTCGCGATCACCGTGCTGTGGCTGTTCCTGTTCAGCACCACCGGAACCGTCAACCAGGTCCTGGCGTGGGCGGGCATCAAGGGCCCGAACTGGTTCAACGAGCCGAGCGGCCTCATCCAAGACGGACTGTCGGCCGTGGGCGTGCAGAACGGACCGGCGTTCCTCACGCAGAACTCGTTCCTCGGCGTCTCGTTCTGGGACTGGCTCGGCGGCCCGTCGGTGGCGATGTTCGCCTTCATCGTGATGGCCATCTTCACCACGAGCGGCACGTTCATGCTCTTGTTCGTCGCCGCCCTGCAGAACCTCAGTCCCGACATCGACGAGGCGGCCATGATGGATGGCGCGAACGCGTGGAAGAGGTTCTGGCGGGTGACCCTTCCGCAGCTGCGACCGACGCTGTTCACCGTGCTCACGCTCGGCTTGATCGGATGCTGGCAGGTCTTCGATCAGATCTACACCGGCACCCAGGGCAACCCGGCCAAGACCACGCTCACGCCGGCCTACCTCTCGTATCAGAGCGCGTTCCAGAACCAGGCATGGGGGCAGGGTGCCGCGATCGCGTTCATCCTGTTCGTGATCATCGTCGCCTTCACGCTGCTGCAGCGCTGGATCCTCCGCGACAAGAAGGTGTCGAAGCGCAGGCAGCGTGCGTACTCGCGCGAGACGGCAGCCCGAGCGAAGGGGACGGCACGATGACGACGTCGAACGCAGCCATCCTCACGACCGCGGGCGAAGGAACGACGGATGCCGGACATCCGTCGAAGCCGCAGCGGCACCGGCTTACCGGCAAGGCGCTCGCGGCACGCATCGTGCTGTACGTCGTGCTGATCGCGATCGCTGCTGTGTACATCTACCCGTTCCTGATCCAGGTGGCGACGTCGTTCAAGACGGACCCGGATGCCGCCAGCAATGCGGCATCCCTTCTCCCGCAGACGTGGACGATCGCCGCGTACCAGAAGCTGTTCGTGAACTCGGATTTTCCGCTCTGGTTCAAGAACTCCGTGATCGTCACCGTCTTCGTCACGATCGGGCGGGTGTTCTTCGACTCGCTGGCCGGCTACGCGCTGGCCCGGCTGCACTTCCGGGGGCGCAGCGTGGTGTTCGCGGCGCTGATCGCCGTGATGAGCGTTCCGATGGTGGTGCTGCTCATCCCCAAGTTCCTCGTGATCAACACGCTCGGCATCTACGACTCGTACACCGGCATGATCCTGCCGCTTCTGGTGGATGCCGCGGGCGTCTTCATCATGAAGAACTTCTTCGAGTCGATCCCGGTGAGCGTCGAGGAGCAGGCGCGCATAGACGGCGCGGGCACGTTCCGGGTGTTCTGGTCCGTCGTGCTGCCGATGGCGACCCCCGCGCTGATCACGATCGTGATCCTGTCGTTCCAGGGTTCGTGGAACGAGCTGAGCCACTTCATCATCTCCACGCAGAACCCGCAGCTGACGACGCTGACCAAGGGTGTGGCATCCCTCGCCAGCGGCCAGCTCAGCGCGGGCACGCAGTATCCGCTGAAGCTCGCGGCGGCGGCGATCATGACCATTCCGGTCGCCGTGATGTTCTTCATCTTTCAGCGCCGCATCATGAACACCAGCGAGGGCGCGGTGAAGGAGTGACGACGCGACACGCGACAACTCAGAGGGGACCCATGCACCGCGACCGCCAGCCCTTCCTCGACGACCAGGTGATCGTGCTGCGTGCGCCGACACAGTTCTGGTCCGACCGCAGCGGCGACGCCGGGCACGCGGCCGACCCTCGGGCAGCGGCCATCCACGGCCTGTATCACGGCGACGTTCGGGTGCTGCACGAGGTGACGCTGACGGCCGACGGCGAGCGACCGGAGTGGATCTCGGTGGCCCGCGACGGCGCATCCGTCACCACGTTCACCGGCGTTCTTCGGCACCTGGACGGGACCGGCGCCGACCCGCGGGTGCGCATCGACCGCACACGTGAGACGCAGGCGGACGCCCTTATCGAGCGGATCGTGATCACCTCGGCGCGCGATGTCGCCGTGCGCACCACGATCGCGGTCGATCTGCGGCCGGACTTCGCCCCGATGCAGGACGTGAAGGCGGGCATCCGCCGCTCCTACGAGTGGGCGTCGCAGCAGACGGGCGACCGCATCGCCTGGGCCAGCGGCCCCACGACGGCCACCCTCCGGGCGACGGATGCCGCACCGCGGGCCACGGAGGCCGGTGCGGTCGTCGAGTGGAACGTGGAGCTCCCACCGCACGGATCCGTGGCGTTGGAGTGGCGCGTCGCGCTGGCGGATGCCTCGGCCGTCGTCGCCGGCGCGTCTGGCGCACCTGCCTGGCGCGACCTCGCGGTCGCCAGCGGCGACTCGCGCCTGGCCCGCTGGGTCACGGCCGCCGTGTCGGACCTCGACGCCCTGCGGATGACGTCGAAGCTCGCGCCCGGCGAAGAGTTCCTCGCGGCCGGCGCGCCGTGGTTCTTCACGCTGTTCGGCCGGGACTCGCTCTGGGCGGCGCGCTTCCTGCTGCCCGTCTCGACCGCTCCCGCGCTGTCCACTCTCCGGGTGTTAGCGGCCGCGCAGGGCACGCGCATCGACCCGCAGACGGCGGAGCAGCCGGGCAAGATCATGCACGAACTGCGCGCCGCCGAGCTGGACCTGCCGGGCGAGGGCGTCACGCTGCCGCCTCTTTACTTCGGCACCATCGACGCCACGCCGCTGTGGGTCTGCCTGCTGTACGACGCCTGGAAGTGGGGCGCGGGCGAGGCGGACATCCGCTCCCTGCTGCCGAACCTCGAGGCAGCGCTCGGCTGGATGCGCGACTACGGCGACAGCGACCACGACGGCTTTCTCGAGTACGTCGACAGCACCGGGCACGGCCTGGCGAACCAGGGCTGGAAGGACTCGGGCGACTCGATCCAGTGGCGCGACGGCACCCTCGCAGAGGGTCCGATCGCGCTGTGCGAGGTGCAGGCGTACGCATACGAGGCTGCGGTGCACGGCGCCGAACTGCTCGAGCACTTCGAACGGCCAGGGGCGCCCGAGTGGCGTGCGTGGGCGGCACGCATCAAGGAGCGGTTCGCGGACGCGTTCTGGGTCGACGACCCGGAAGGCGGACGCTACCCGGCCGTCGCGCTCGACGCCGACAAGCGCCGCGTGAACACGCTCACCAGCAACATCGGGCACCTGCTGGGCACCGGCATCCTGGATGCCCACGAGGAGCGGGAGGTCGCCGACCGGCTGCTCTCTCCCCGGCTCGACTCCGGCTTCGGCCTGCGCACCATGTCGACCGACTCCGCCGGGTACTGGCCTCTCAGCTACCACGGCGGCTCGGTGTGGACGCACGACACCGCGATCGCGATCACCGGGCTCGTGCGCGCGGGCCTCGGCGATCGTGCGGAGAGCCTCGTCGAGGGGCTGCTGCGCGCGGCCGAGCGGTTCGAGTTCCGGATGCCCGAGCTGCACTCCGGCGACTCGGCGCGCGACACGACCGTGCCGGCTCCATACCCCGCGGCGTGTCGGCCACAGGCGTGGTCTGCGGCGGCCGCCGTCGCGGTGCTGGCCGCGCGGCTCGGGCTACGGCCGGACGGCGGCGAGCTGGTCGCGGAGCCGGCGCCCGGTGCGGGTGTGATCCGCGTGTCGGGCTTGCAGGTACGCGGCCGAGCCTTCGAGGTGCTGGCTGCCGATGATCATGCCGAGGCGACCGGTTTGGACGGACTCAACCCACGGTAGGTCTCAGAGCAACGCCATGATCTGGCGGGCTATCACCCGGCCCGACCGGTTCGCGCCGATCGTCGAGGCGTACGGGCCGTAGCCGGCGAGGAAGATGCGGGCATCCGTCCACACCTGCCCGGACTCGACCTGATAGCCGCCCTGCTTCTCGCGCAGCTTCAGCGGCGAGAGGTGGCGCAACTCGGGCCGGAACCCGGTGGCCCAGATGATGGCATCCGCCTGAGTGAACGAACCGTCCGCCCACCGCACGCCATCGGGCTCGAGCGAGACGAACATCGGACGCTCCTTGAGGATGCCACGCGAGATCCCGGCGGCCACCTTGCGCGTGAGCGGCACCCCGGTCGAGCTCACGACGCTGGGCAGCGCGCGACCGGCGCGGGCGGCGGCATCCGCATCGCGCACGACGGCCACCCCGCCCTCGATGGTGCGCACGTGGTCGGTGCTGAAGTCGATCGGGCGGCGGGATGCCCACGACACCGTCGCCGCGACATCCTCCAGCTCAAGGAGGAACCCGACGGCACTCGTTCCGCCGCCGACCACGACGACGTCCTGCCCGCGGAACTCCTCGGCCGACACGTAGCCGTTCGTGTGTACGTGCCGTCCACGGAATGTGTTGGCTCCCGGGTAGTACGGCACGAACGGCGAGCCCCACGTTCCCGACGCGTTCACCAGCACCTGGGTCGCGGTCTCCCCCTCGGTGTGCTGCACGACGAGATCGGCCCCGCGATTGACGACGGCCGTCGCCGCCACCGGACGGTGCACCTTGAGGCCGAAGTGATCCTCGTAGCGTCGGTAATAGCCGGCGACGATGTCCTTGGCCGGCAGCGTGCGGTCCGCGGTCTCGAAGCTGATGCCCAGGTCGGCCATACCGGGCAGGTCGTTCACCTTGTGCGCGCTGCCCAGACGTAGCGCATCCCAGCGGAACTGCCACGCGCCGCCCGTGCCTGGTCCGCGGTCGAGCACGACGAAGTCCAGGTCGGGTTCGAGCTGGAACCGCCGAAGGTAATACGCCACCGCGAGGCCGGCCTGACCTGCTCCGATGATCGTCACCTGAGTGCGGGCGGGGACTGGGGACACGCTATATACCATCACGTACGACTGGGAACGTGGGGCCGGGCTGATCAGGGGTCCCATGCTAAACTTGCCGCTAGTTTTTGTTTCCCGTCCATAGTCCCGAGAGTGCGCGAATCGCCCCGGGCCTGTCATCGTGAGGGGGTCTCGCATGGGGCGCGGCCGTCAGAAGGCAAAGCACACCAAGATCGCTCGTGAGCTGAAGTCGTACAGCCCTGCCGTCGACTACAACCAGCTCGAGCGCGAGCTCACGGGGCACTCCCACGACGACGACCGTTACGCGGCGTGGGCCGACTACGAGTCCGACGGGCAGCGCGACGACGACTACGAGCATCAGGAGCGCTCGGCGGGCTGAGCCGCACACACAACGCGACGCGCATCCCCGAAGGGGTGCGCGTTTTGCGTACCTGCAGGGGTGCGCGTTTTGCGTACCTGCAGGGGTGTGCGTTTTGCGTACCTGCAAGGGTGCGCGTTTCTGCTCTGCCGTCGGCGCGCGTTCATAACTCCTGCAGATCGGCCGGATCGAGACGTGGCTGGGCGGCATCTTCCGGGTGCGCGCCCGACCGCGGGTGATTCTGCAGGAGTTATGGACGGGTGGCGGCGCCCGCCGTCAACGACCGACGCTAGAGCCAGCCGTTGGCGGAAGCCTGCGCCGCGGCATCCGCTCGGTTGCGAGCGCCGGTCTTGCCGATCGCCGCGGACAGGTGGTTGCGCACCGTGCCCTCCGAGAGGTGCAGCTCACGCGCGATCTCGTTCACGGTGCCGCCGCGCGCCGCCACCCGCAGCACCTCGGTCTCGCGCTGGGTGAGCGGTGAGACACCGGATGCCAGCGACTCCGCCGCCAGCGCCGGGTCCACGACCCGCAGTCCCTGCGCCACGCGCCGCACCGCGTCCGCCAGCTGTGCGGCCGGTGTGTCCTTCACGACGAAACCGCTCGCGCCGGCCTCCATGGCGCGGCGCAGGTATCCGGGGCGGCCGAACGTCGTCACGATCAGCGACCGGCACGCGGGCAGCCGGCGATGCAGCAGCTCGGCCGCGGCGAGGCCGTCCAGGCCCGGCATCTCCACGTCGAGCAGAGCGACCTGCGCGTCGGAGTCGCGCGCTGCATCCAGAACCTCGTCGCCGCGACCCACCTGGGCAACGACCTCGAGGTCGGGTTCGAGGTCGAGAAGGGCGGCGAGCGCTCCCCGCACGAGCGCCTGATCGTCGGCGAGCAGCAGCCGGATGGGCTCCGTCACGCCGCACCTCCCGAGCCCGGTGCACGCACCGCCACAGTGGTGCCGCCATCCTCACCGGGCTCGATCGTCACTGTCGCTCCCACCTTCGCGGCCCGCTCCCGCATGCCCTCGACGCCGTGCCCTTGCCCTGAGGTGACTCCGGCCAGCACCGGCGCCGCCATCCCGCGACCGTCGTCTCCGATGATGATCGCCCTCTTCTCCAACGCCACCCAGCAGTTCTTCGCCCGCGCGTGCCGCACGACGTTGGTGACCGACTCGCGCAGCACCCACGCGAACGTCTCACGCAACTCCGGCGAGACGACGTCAGCGGATGCCGGCAGGTGCGGCACGACGTCCGCCGCCACGAGCGCCGCGTGCGCGGCCGAGAGTTCGGTCTCCAGCGTCATCGCGCGGTACCCCGCGACGGATGCCCGCAGGTCGGCCAGCGCCGCTCGGGAGAGTCGCTCGATGTCGGCGAGTTCTTCTTCCGCGCGCTCCGGATCCCTCGCCACCAGCTTGCGCGCCAGCTCGCTCTTCACCGTGACCACGGTGAGCGAGTGGCCGAGCACATCGTGCATGTCGCGGGCGAAGCGCTCCCGCTCGTCGACGACGGCGAGTCTCGCGATCTCGCCCTGGGCATCCCGCAGCTTCTGCATCGCCTGCAGTTGCTGGCCGAACGCGAACATCATGATGCCGATGGATGCCGTGAGCGCCGCGGCGTACCAGTACACGCCGAACGTTCCCGTGACGCCCATGACGACGAGCTGGGCGAGGCCGATCGCGACGATGGTCGCGATCATGAACCAGCGCGGCTGCCAGCTCATGGCGGCCATGACGGGGACGTAGATCCAGAACCAGATGACGTCTTCGCCGATGAACGGGATGCCCAGGCACGTGACCCCGATGAACGCCAGGTAGCCGATGCCGGAGGCGTACCAGGGGCGCCCCCACATCAGCGGCGGCATGACGAGGTAGAGCGCGGCGATCAGCACGATGAGCGCTGTCAGCAGCACTGATCCGGCGACGTCGCTCTTGCCGGACCAGATCAGGACCAGCGGGATGGCCAGGTAGACGAGGCCCCACACGGAGCTCCGGTACCAGCGCTTCGCACCGCGGTGGCGCAGCCTCGCGACGCTCTGCGCCAGCGGACCCTGCACAGGCATCCGTGACTCGATCGACGCGTTCACGCTCATCAGCGTAGGGGCGGCCGTCACTGACGCGCCGCGTCGCGGCGGTAGCACCAGACGATGAGCGCGCCGAGTGCGACCGTCCAGCCGAGCAGCACGAGGATCGGCTCCAGCACGTCGCCGGAGAGGTGCGCCCCCATCTGGCCGAGGCGGTTCAGCCAGTACGACGGCACGACCTGCGCCACGTTCGTCATCCACGACGGCAGAACGGAGAGGGGAACCCACAGGCCGCCGAGGATGGCCATGCCGAAGAAGATCACCATGAACAGGGGCTGGGCGTAGTTCGGCTTCGCGAACTGACCGATCAGCACCGAGATGAACGCGAACGGGATGACGCCGAGCCAGAGCCCGAGCGCCGCCATCGTCCACGCCCCGAACGTCAGGGTGGTGTGGAAGACGCAGACCGAGACGACGATGAGCGCGATGATGCTGATCAGAGCGACCAGGAGCGCCGCGGCGACCTTGGAGATCATGTAACCCACGCCGTTCAGCGCCGTGATGCGCAACTGCCGGTTCCAGCCGACGTTGCGTTCGGTCACGATCGTGAACGCCTGGCCGAGCGCGGCCATCATGCCGCCGTATCCCGCCATCTGCACAGTGGTGACGGCGATCCAGGGAAGTCCGGTGACCTTGTCGACGGCACCGCTCGCACCGTAGATGCCGCCGAACAGCAGCAGCATCACGAGTGGAACGGCGAACGTGAATACCAGTGAGCGAACGTTCTTCAGCTGGCGGGCGGACTCGAGTCCGAGGTAGGCGATGCTCATGAGCGGTCTCCGATCAAAGTGGTGTCGTGCTCTGCGAGGATTTCTTGCGCCTCCCGCTGGCCGGGCCCCGCCGTCAGCGCGAGGAACGCGTCGTCCATCGAGTGCGCGGTCACCTCGATGTCGTGCACGTCGTGGTGGTTCGAGAGCAGGGTGCGCAGCGCGGCGTCGGAGTCGTCGCTCACCAGCGTCAGCACGTCGCCTCGACGCTCGACGCTGCGTACACCAGGCAACTCGTACAACTCGGCCTCCACCGCCGGGGTCCAGGCGAAGTCGAAGGATGCCCTGATGCGCCTGCCCGACACGACCGCCTTCACCTCACCGGGGGTGCCGTCGGCGACCACGCGGCCGCCGGCCATCATCACGATGCGGTCGGCATAGGCATCCGCCTCGTCAAGGTAGTGAGTGGCGAACACCACCGTTCGGCCGGCATCCGTGAACTCACGCATGGACTGCCAGAACGTGTGCCGCGCCTCGACGTCCATCGCGGCCGTCGGCTCGTCGAGGAACATGAGGTCGGGGTTCGAGACGATCGCGACAGCGAACCGCGCACGCTGCATCTGACCGCCGGAGAGCTTGCTCACCTTCTGCTTCGCGATTTCGGTGCACTTCGCACGCTCGAGGGCCTCGGCGACGGAGAGCGGATGCCGGTGCGCGGCCGCGATCAGCCGCACCGCCTGCGACACGGTGAGATCGGGCAGCAGTGCGCCGCCCTGCAGCATGGCGCCGACGCGGCCCGCAGCGATGGCCGAACGCGGCTCGCCGTCGAAGAGTGTCGCGGTGCCGGCGTTGGGTGAGGCGAGACCGAGCGCGAGGTCGATCGTGGTCGACTTGCCCGCACCGTTCGGGCCGAGCAGCGCGACGACTTCACCCTGTCGGATCGTCAGGTCGATGCCGTCGACCGCGGTGATGGACCCGAAGGTCTTGCGCAGACCCGCCAACCTGATGGCCGGGGGAACAGTGTCTGGTGTCGTGTTCACGCTTCCATCGAAGCGGCCGACGGATGCCCGTGCCTCGGCCGTGCATCACGTCGCGCCCGTGACATTTGTCACGCTCGGCGGGCGCCCGGCGGCGAGCCCCCGGCCAGCGAGACTAGGTGTATGCGCTGACGCTAGGTGCTATGCGGCCAGGGTCAGCGCATACACCCAGTCTCGGTGCAGTGTGGCGCGTCGGAGCACACCCGGCTACGCCGGGCGGCGCGCCTCGAGCAGGATGCGGCTGCTGTGGCAGACGAACGCGCCGTCGCGCCGGATGACGTCGTGGATGTCGCGCAGCCGGTCGCGGTACTCCTCCACCGTGAAGTCCGGCACCGTCCAGATCACCTTGCGCAGGAAGTGCACGACCGCGGCGACGTCGTAGAACTCGATGCGGGTGCGCTCCTCGCGCAGCTCGACGACGTCGAGTCCCGCATCGCCGGTCTGCGCGCGCAGCTTCTCGATGCGGGGCACCGGGTCCACCGGCTGCGGCCCGAGCAGGAACTCGTACAGCTCCGCATTCGACCGTTCTCCGATCTGCTGCGACAGATAGGTACCGCCGGGCTCGAGCACCCTATGCACTTCCGCGAGGTTCTCCCTGCCGGGGACGGGATGCCTGCTCAGCACGAGCGCGAAGCTCTCGTCGTCGAACGGCAGCGGGGCATCCTCGTCTGACGGGATCACTGTGCCGCCGAAGGCCGCGAGGGCGTCACGTGCGATGGGCACGTTGGGCGGCCATCCCTCGGTCGCTGCGACGCGGATCGGGGCCGGGCTCGCTCCGCGGAGGATCCCGGCGAACACCTCGCCGCCGCCCGTCTGCACGTCGAGTGCACTGCGCGCCGCGCTCGCGCGAACGGATGCCCGCCTCGCGTAGCCCCAGCTCGGACGCTCCTCGGTCGCCCGGCCGTCGAACCAGGAGAAGTCCCACCCTTCGGTGGGCACCGCCTCGCCCTCCGCCACGAGGTCGTCGAATGTCGCATCCACGAGAAGGAGTCTGCCAGGCGACGGAGACCCCCATAAGAGGCACCCACGGGTGTAGGCTCCCGTCTTGCGTGTGAAACGATTCATTTACACCGTGGAACGGCAAGGGAGCAGTTCATGGAGTTGGGGAAGCAGGGGTTGTCCCGCCGTTCGGCGCTGGGGCTCTTCGGTGCGGTGACGGCGGGCGCCGTTGTCGCCAATGCAGGCGCGGCGGTTGCCGCGCACGCCGCCGAAACGCCGAGCGCGCCGGGGGACGTCAGCGTGACGATCGGCGATCGTCCCGCCGCTGTGGGGAGCTATGCGTTCCCCGACCAGGTGCCGTCGCTCGTTCTCGACAACAGCCTGGTGACGTTCACGTTCGGTCGTGACGATGGGGCCGGCGGCGTCGTCACCGGGTGGACGGACACCTCGATCACGGCCACGTCCGTCGTCGTTGACGGCACCGAGCTCGCGCACAATCTCAACGGCGTCGACCCCCGTGACCCGGATCGCCAGCACTCGTTCTACATCGACGCGAGCGGCGGCAAGACGCGGCTGGTCTGCACCGAGGTGCGCGTGCTGCGCGCCTCTCGCGACCTCGTCGAGGTCGCCTTCCTCGATACGACCAGCACTCCCCTCCAGCACGAGCACCATCTGATCATGCGCCGCGGCAAGCGCGGCCTGTACGGGTACGACATCCTCACGGCTGCGGTGGCCACTTCCATCAACGAGGTGCGCATGAACGCCCGTTGGGATCGCGCGATCCTCGACAACGCCTACAACTGGGAACGTGGCAGCGGCAAGCAGCCGACGTATGCCTACCTCGCCACGCAGGAGAAGGTGCAAGACGAGACCTGGCGCGTGGACGGCATCAACAATCCGAACCTGCCGTCGCCTGAGGACAACTCGGGCAACCTTCCTGCCGGTTACGTCTACACGAAATACAACTGGAGCCTTTACCACCACGAGAACCCGATGTTCGGCCACTACGGTCACGGGTTCGGCGCCTGGCTCACCCCGCTCGGCGGTGTCACCGAAGACACGCTGTGCGCGTTCTACGGTGTCGGTCCCAACCATCAGGACCTCGCCATCCACCAGGACGCGCTCATTCTGAACTACTTCGGCGCGAACCACTACGGCCTGCCGAGTTACCAACTCGGCCAGGGCTATCGGCGTCTCTACGGGCCGTGGTACACCCACATCTCCACGGGCGCGACGGATGCCGAGGTCATCGCCAATGCAGCCGCCGCGGCTCAGACGGAGATCGCCGAGAACCGCGCGGGCGCCTCGTGGGTCGTCGACGACCTCTACCCGGACCCGGGCTCCCGATCGCGCGTCACCGGCACGCTGCGGCTCGCAGACGGTCGACCGGCGGATGGCTTCTACGTGCTGCTGTCGACGCAGACCGTGGCGGATGTCTACACGATCCACGAGCCGACGTACTGGGTGAAGACGGCGGCCGATGGCACGTTCTCCCTGCCGGGCATCCCGCCGGCGTGGGCTCCCGGAACCAAGACGCCCGGCACGTACACCCTGTACGCGTTCGCATCCAAGGGTTCCGTGGTGGACCAGTATCAGCAGACCGGGATCACGATCGCCGGCAAGACGACAGACCTGGGCACGATCACCTGGACTCCGACGAACAGGTCGACGTTCCTGTGGCAGATCGGCCGCTCGGACCGCAGCACGCAGGAGTTCGCCCTTGCGACGAAGTCCCCGGTGCACTCCGAGCCACGCGCGTACGAGAAGCCGAGCGAGGTGCCCGGCACATTGGCGTTCATCGTCGGCGAGAGCTGGGAACCCACCGATTGGTACTACGCCCAGACACAGGGCGGCACGTGGACGATGTCGTTCCCTCTCGATCGCGAGCTCACCGGCACGGCGTACCTCACGGTGGCGACCGCGATGCAGCAGGGCGCTCGACCGACTGTCGCCGTGAACGGCGACTCCTCGGTGATCACCGGATCGCTGCCGAACAACAACGACTCGACGATCGCGCGTCAGGCGGACCGTAGCGGTTATCCGCGAACGGCCGTACTGACGTTCCCGGCCAGTGCGCTGGTTGTGGGGACGAACACCATCACGTTCACCCGCGGAAACGGCACTCCGGCGGGCAACGGCTTGGGGTGGGACACCATCCTGCTCGAGGTCGACGAGAGTCGTGCGCCGGGAAACGCGGAGCTGACTGCCGCTGCCGAGCTGATCAGCAAGGTGGGCAACAGCAAGGGAACGTGGAAGGTCACGGTGAACAACACCGGCGCGGGTGCGGCTCGCGACGTGCGGTTCGACTCCGTGCAGTGGCGCGCCGACGGCAGGGTGCAGGTGCTGGGGCAGCCCCCTGTCACGGGACGCGATCCGAACAAGTTCCCGGTTCCGGTCGCCGCGAGCATTCCTCCCGGGGGCTCCGCTACGGCGGAGATCACCGTGGATGCCAGCGGCGTGCTCGGTGGGATCGGATCGGGTGTCGAGATCGGCGTGACCGCGAACGGCGGTCGCGTGAGCACCAGTGCGACCGGGAAGAACGGGCCAGGCGCCTGAGTCACCTGCTGACGGTGACGCTCCCCACGGGCTCCGGCGGCGAGACGGCGGGGACGGCCCACGTCTCGTCCGCCCAGCGATCCGGTGCATCCGCGTTCGCGAGGTTCGGCAGGTAGGACGGGTCGGCCGCACGGCGCTCGCGCACCGACCAGTGCAGGATCGCATCGTCGGGAATCGGCCGACGGTACGGGCCCAGCATCCGCCATGCCCAGAAGTCCGAATGAAGCGCCTCCTTCTCGGTGGCGTACGAGTTCTGCACGGTGCAGTGCTTCGCGTAGACCTCCGCCCTCTGTCCGTCGCGAAGCAGGAGTGCGTCGCCTGCACCGTCGAACACCCACTTGAGCGCGATGGTCGCGAGATGGTCGTTGTCGAACGTGCCGCCGACATCGCAGTGCACGCCTGAGAACCAGACCTCTTCGAAGCGGTCTTCGCGATCGACCGGGACGTAGCGGTATGGGCGACGCCATTCGTCGATGGCGACGGCATGTCTGAGGCGCCTGACGTTCCAAAGGCTCGACGTGTCGGCCCAATCGAGCCTTCCGAGGCCGCCTGCCCAGGCTTCGACGGTGTCCCAGATGCCCAGGTATTCGATCGGCACCGCATGGATGCTCTTCGTTGCGAGCCGGTTGAAGAACTGGTCACGCCCTTCGGCGGCTGGGCCCACCACGGGATCGGCCCTCGTTCCCCAGCAGAGCGCATCCGCGAACGCCTCCGCTTCCCGGTTCCGTGCCGCGATCGCCTTCTTCGTGCCGATCGGCTTCACGTACTCCTTGACCGCATAGGCGACCAGGTTGGAGGAGCCGGCTCTGAGCATCCCGGGGCAGGCGAGCAGACCGGCAAGCGCTCGTGCGGTGAACGCGCCTCGGCTGAAGCCGAAGATGTAGACGCGGTCGCCCGGTCGATAGCGATCCATCAGCCACGCATACGCCTGGCTGACCTTGCCCTTCATGCCCCAGCCGAACGCGAGGCCGCCGACCTGCGACCACCACTTGCCGATCTTGCCCACTGCACCCGCGGAGGGCAGCGTGCCTACGCCTGGGTCGTAGTACGCGACCTGTTCATCCGGATGGTCGAGATCGAGCATCATGAAGATCTTCGCCGCGTTCGTCGGATGGTTGTCGAGCTCGTTGTTCGTGCCGTCCAGGCAGATGACGATGTTCTTCGGCCGCACGCCGCCGTGGTCGGTTGCTTCTGATCCACTCTGATCGGTCATGACGCTCCCCCTCGCCACGTTGCTGCTCACCCCCAGCGTCGGAACCGCCAACGCGATGAACATTCCTCACATTGTCTGTGAAGACGCACAGAGATGCCAGCCCCTGTGCCGGGGGATGCGCCGCGGTCAGGCTGCGGAGTACTGCCCGACGAGGCGCACTGCGCCCCCATCGACGCCCTTGGCACCCTGCTCGTAGCCGGCGAGGTCGTGATCTGCGGTGGAGACCGTGCCGACCCGCCAGGCGGGGATGCCGTCCACCGCGAGGGTCGAGATGACGGCGGGCGCGGCATCCGCTTCGACGACCGCGAAGAAGCCGATGCCCAGGTTCCAGGTGCCTTCGGCGCTCTGCAGCGTCGTTCCGGCGAGGTCGCTGAGCACTCGGAACACCGGCGAGGGCGACCAGGTCGAGCGGTCGACGTCGATCCACGCGCCACGGGGCAGCACGCGCGCCAGGTTCGCCGCGATGCCTCCGCCTGTCACGTGCGAGAGCGCGTGCACGGATGCCCCGCTCGGCGACGCGAGCACGCGAAGCAGCGGTGCGGTGTAGAGCCTCGTCGGTTCGAGCAGCGCCTCACCGACGATGCCACCGAGCTCGTCGAGCCGATCGGTGAAGGCGATGTTCCGCTTCGCCAGGATGTGCCGCACCAGCGAGTAGCCATTGGAGTGCAGACCGGAGCTGCCCAGGGCGAGCACGACGTCGCCGTTCCGCACCTTCTCCGGGCCGAGTACGGTATCCGCTTCCACGACGCCGGTCGCCGCACCCGCCACGTCGTAGTCATCCACCCCGAGAAGCCCGGGATGCTCGGCGGTCTCTCCGCCGACCAGCGCCGTGCGCGTCTCTGAGCACGCGGCAGCGATGCCGCGCACGATGTCGGCGATGCGCTCCGGCACGACCTTGCCGCACGCGATGTAGTCCGTCATGAACAGGGGCCGTGCGCCGACCACCACGATGTCGTCCACCACCATGCCGACCAGGTCTTGCCCGATGGTGTCGTGCTTGTCGAGCGCCTGCGCGATGGCCACCTTGGTGCCGACACCGTCGGTCGAGGTGGCCAGCAGGGGACGTCGATACCCGCGCAGCACGGATGCGTCGAACAAGCCCGCGAATCCGCCGACGCCGCCCAGCACTTCGGGTCCGTGCGTCTTCGCGACCGCGGACTTCATGAGCTCGACGGCGAGGTCGCCCGCAGCGGTGTCGACGCCGGCCTCGCGGTAGGTGCTGGTGGAGTTCTCGGTCACCCTGCAAGGTTATCGGCGACTGAGGCGAGAGCAGAGCGAGCTCGCTCGCTCTGCCGAGCCGATGGAGCCGGTGAGCGGCGCAGCCGCGATATCGGCGACTGAGGCGAGAGCAGAGCGAGCTCGCTCGCTCTGCCGAGCCGATGGAGCCGGTGAGCGGGCGCGGCCGCGATATCGGCGACTCGCGGCGGCGATCGCGGCGAGCGCGGCCTCCACCGCCTGCTCGAACAGGTGGGGCGGCGGAGCGCCGAAGCCCACGACCATGGCCGGTGGTCTAGCTGCGACGCCTTCCGCGCGCACCGGTTCACGTGCGGGCATGCGATACGTCTGCAGCCCCTCGAGCGCGATTCCGACGGCATCCGCACGCCGCATCACGTCGGACTCCTGGATGCCGTCAGGCAACTCGAGCAGGCAGTGCAGCCCGGCGGGCATGCCGGTGACGCGGGCTGCGGGCATCCGTTCGGCGACGGCGCGTTCCAGATACTGGCGGCGGGGCCGGGAACGTGCCCCGGCGCTGCGCACCGCCCGGGCGGAGTCGCCCCGGTCGAGGTACTCGGCGAGCGCGCGC
>NZ_JBQCIE010000134.1:0-18775 GCF_051954055.1 Humibacter sp.
AGTGCGAACGAGGCGCCGACTGCTTGGTGCGCACCCCGAGCGGCGAGACGATCACGCCGCGCAGCCCGATCGCGGCGCTGGCGCCGGCGAGCAGGCCGACGCCCACGACGACCGCAGCGACGATGAGGGGGTTGAGCAGGAGCGCGCTCGCCCCGATCGGATGCCCGCGGAACGAGATGAGACCGATCAGCGGCGTCAGCGCCAGGTAGAGCACGACACCGCCGAGCGCACCGACGACGGCGAGCGCGATCGACTCGAGCACGGTCAGACGGGCGACGAAACCGGTCGTCGCGCCGAGCAGGCGGAGGGTCGCGAGGCGGTCATCCCTACGCCGCGCGGAGAGACGTGCAGCGGATCCGCCGAGGGATGCGAGGGGAACGAGCAGCAGAGCGGACGCGAAGATCGCGAGCACCTGGTACGTGAAGCCGAGCTCGTCGTGCCACCGGAAGAACGACATCGCGCCGGCCAACGTCGTCAGCAGAAGCGCAGTCGCGACACCGAAGGCCAGGATAGGCAGCCCGATGGCCGCGCTACCGGATGCCGTGGGCCTCGCGAGCAGGCGGGCGACGGTCAGCGTCTTCATCGCTGCTGCTCCTGAGGTGTCGGCGCGGCGGGGTCGGCGGCATACTGCGGCATCGTTCCGGCACCCGGGCCGGCCGGCGTCTGGATGTAGTCCATGCCTGCCACCTTCGACCGGGTCTCGACGACCAGCCCGTCGCGCAGCCGAACCACCCGGGTGCAGCGGGCGGCGACACCCTCGTCGTGAGTGACCACCACGAGTGTGCGTCCGCGGCCGGTGGTCGAGGAGATGAGGGCATCCATCACCTCGGCGGACGTCGTCGAATCCAGCGCGCCGGTCGGCTCGTCGGCGAAGACGACGAGCGGTTCGATCACTTGCGCTCGGGCGACGGCAACGCGCTGCGCCTGACCACCCGAGAGCTGGCCGATGCGGCGCTGTTCGAGCCCAGCAAGGCCCAGCGCGGCGAGCCAGCCCGCTGCACGCTGTTCCGCCTCGGGGCGGGGAACGCCGCGCAGCATCAGCGGCAGGGCGGCGTTCTCGATGGCCGTGAGCTCTGGGATGAGCAGCCCCTGCTGGAACACGAACCCGAACGTGTCGCGCCGCAGCGCCGACCGCGCCGCGTCGTTCAGTTCGCCGACCGACACCGTGCCGTGCGGGGTGTGCAACGCGACCCATCCGGAGTCCGGCGGAAGGATGCCCGCCAGCACGTGCAGCAGGGTCGACTTGCCGGACCCGGATGCACCCATGATCGCCAGCGCCTCCCCCGCTTGAACGTCGAGTGTGACACCCGCCAGCGCGTGGGTCTCGCCGTAGGACTTGGTGAGGACGGATGCCTCGAGAATCGCAGCCATGCATCCATCGTTCCGGTTACGGGCGCCTCGCGCGTCAGGCCGCGGGTGGATTCGGGCCGGAGCCGGTCAGCCGGAGGGATGACGTCGTGAGTGTTCTCAGGTGACGAGGATCAGCGCTTCTCGGTAGCGGTCCGGGTCTGCGCGGGTCTCCGCGGTGACGAGGATCGAGTGGGGTCCGAGAATGCGCGTGAAGGTGCCGCGGCACGGGATCTCGACGATCTTGGTCAGTCCCGCTCGCCAGGCGGGCACGAGTGCGTCGAGCGCGAGCCGTTCCGGGCCCTCCTCGACGGGCCGAACCGCTCGATCGGAACGCTGCCGGAACATCGCGTACTGCCATTCCTGGCTCGCTTCGGTCAGAGCATCCGAGCCGAACCAGTCTCTCCACGACGATCCGAACAGTTCAGCCAGCAGTCTGTCGCGGCCCTCGTCATCGAGCTCGGATGTTTGAAGGCGCTCGATGGTTCCGGGGTGCGGCGTCTTACTCACGTGCGCGAGGCACGAGTGCCATAGGTCCGGCCACGCGACCTCCCACTCCGCGATGGGTGCGGCCGCTCGCTCCGTCTGGCCGACGCTGGTCGGTGTGTCGACGAGCAAGGGCGGCAGATCGCCGCCCTCGATCTGCAATCCCCACGCCTCTCGGATCCATAAGAGTTCGAGCAGGGGGTGCGCGTCATCCTCGATCGTGATCACCATGTCGTGGGGCCACGGATCGTCCGGCAGGGGGAACATCGAGCGCATCGCGCCTCCTCGCATCGGCTGGCCCGCCCACTCTCGGGGACGCGCAGCGAGTGAGTCAAGCGATCGGTCTCGTCTGAACATCTACCTTTAGGCCTTGACGAGCCACTTGTTTTTTGCAAGTGTGGTCTCCATCGCATCCGCAACTCGATCCGGATCCACACAAGGGAGACCACGATGACCGCGATGTTCGTCAACCTGCCGGTGACCGACCTGGAGCGCGCGAAGGCGTTCTACACGGCGCTCGGATTCAGGATCAATCCGCAATTCACCGACCACAACGCGGCCTGCGTCGTGGTCGAGGAGGACCACAACTACTTCATGATCCTGGTGCGCGACTTCTTCCAGACGTTCACCGACCGGCCGATCGGCGACCCGAGCGAGAGCGTTTCGGTGTCCACCGCGATCTTCCTCGACAGCCGCGATGAGGTCGATGCCACCGTCGCCAGGGGCGTCGAGGCCGGAGGCAGCGAGGACCGCCCCGCCGCGGACTACGGGTTCATGTATCAGCGCCAGCTCACCGACCCCGACGGCAACATGCTCGAGTTCGGATGGATGGACCCGGTCGCCGCCGAGCAGGGCCCCGAGGCGTTCGCGAACCAACAGGCCTGAGGGCGCCACCCAGTGGCCGCAAGGGACTATGGCCAGTACGGGGGCATCACGCAGGCACTGGAGCTCATCGGTGAGCGGTGGGCGCTGCTGATCGTGCGCGATCTGCTCGTCGGGCCGCGCCGCTACGGAGAGCTCGCCGCGGGTCTGCCGCGCATCCCGAGCAACATCCTGGCAGCGCGGCTCAAGGAGTTGCAGGCGGCCGGCGTCATCCGTCGGGCGCCGCGCTCGCGGATCATCCTCTACGAACTGACGCCGTATGGCCGGGAGCTGGAGCCGATCGTGCTCGCGCTGGGCGCCTGGGGCTTCAAAACGCTGGGCGAGCCGCGGGCGGAGCAGGTCATCACGCCGGATTCGATGACCATGGATCTCCGCACCGCCTTCCAGCCGACGGTTGCGGCGGATCTTCCTGCAACCGCCTATTCGGCCCGGGTCGGTCCTGCCGAGTTGTTCGTTCGCGTGGATGGGACCGCCCTGGAGGTCAAGCGCGGCGCCGGCGCCGCCGACCTCGCCTTCGCGGCGGGGGCGGACATCCGTCGCCTCATCTCCGGCGAACTCGAACCGGCACAGGCCATCGATACCGGCGTCGTCGAGGTGCTGCACGGGCCGCGCGACCTACTGGGCCGCTTCGCGCGCACCTTCCACCTCGCCGCCTGATCGCGCGGCTCCGAGACGGCCCGCGTCAGGCCACGGGCACCAGGCATGTCGGCGAACCGGTGGGCACGGTCGCGTCGAACGTCGGCATCCCGTCGCGAAGACGGAACACGGCGATGTCCTCGCTGAGCTGGTTCGCGACGTAGAGCCGGTCCCCGAGCTGCAGGTGGTGCCGTGGCCAGTTGCCGCCGCAGTCGACGCTCGCGATCGGATGCACGTGCGCACCGGCATCCGTCACCTCGAGCACGCCGACCACGTTGGCGCCGCGCACCGTGACGTGCACGTGCCGGTCGCCGTCGAACGAGATGTGTGCCGCAGCGTTGCCGTCGCGCTCGTGCGGCGTGATCGCCGGCACCACGGATGTCACCGCCAGCGTCTGTGGGTCGAGCACGACGACCTCGATCGAGTATTCGGTCACGACATACACGTGCCCGCTTGGATGCAGCGCCATGTGCCGCGGCCCGCTGCCGAACGGCAGAACGGTCTCGGTGACCGGCACGAGCGACGCACCCTCCGCCCGCCAGACACGCACGGTGTCGTGGCCGAGATCCGTGGTGAGAACCCGCCCATCCGGCAGGAACATCGCCGAGTGCGCCCGGCTCTGCCTGGGTTCCTCGGCGATGTCGCGGTACGGGTCCACGGATGCCCGTGCCTCGGCCCGCCCGACGATCGCTCCGCTCTCGTCGAGCTCGTAGGTGAGCACGCGTCCGTCGCCCCAGCACGTGGCGACCGCGTACCGGCCGTGCGGCGCGACGGCGACGTGGCACACGGCTTCGCCGGCTGGATGTGCGTCGCCGAGCGGCTCGAGGTCCCCCGTCTCGCTCACACGGAAGGCTCGGAACCGCCGCGCGAACTCCTCCACCGCGTACACGACGGACAGGCTCGGATGCGTCGCGACGAACGACGGCGAATCCGCGGCGGCCGCCGTGTGGATGCTCGTGATCGTGCCGTCCTCGCCGCTTTCGCCGGCCCCAAGCGCCACGCGGGCGATGCCGCGGCCGTGACCGCCGGAGTCCGCGGTGTACGTGCCGAGCCAGAGCGAGGAGGTCATGCATCCAGTCTGGTGGTTGACCGGCGGCATCGACGTCGGGCGCGTCGGCGCTTCAAGTCGCGAAGTCTGCCGTTTTGGGAGCTCCATAACGGCAGACTTCGCGACTTGAACCCGGGATCAGGGGTGCTGGCCCTTCGCAGGGCCGTTCACGCGGCGCATCTCGTTGGCGAGGGCCGGGTTGCTCTCTGCGATGTGCTCGGTGACGTTCTCGATGACCTCGGGAGTCTTGTTCTGGCTGAGCTTCGCGCGTGCGTCGAACCGGGTCACGTGCATCCGCAAGCCGATCGTGCCCTTGGCGATTCGGCGCGTGCCGGCCTCGTCTTCGCTCAGGTGCCTCCCGTTCGGATAGTGCTGCTCAAAGTAGTCGGTGAGTCGGTCGAGCACCTCGTAGTTCTCCTCCTCGCTGAGGATCTCCGGCGTGCCATACAGGTGCGCCGTGACGTGATTCCAAGTGGGGACGAGGTCGCCCGGCGCGTACCAGCTCGGCGAGACGTAGTCTTGCGGGCCCTGGATGATCACCAGGATCTCGTGCTCGCCCAACTCGTGGAGCTCGTCGTCGGGGCGCCCGAAGTGGCTGACGATCGTGATGCCCTCGGCGTCTTCGTCGACCATCACGGGGTAGTGCGACGCGACGAGACCGTTCGTCGTGGGGGAGACGAATGTGGCCCACGGGTTGCCGCGGATCAGCCGCTTGACCTCTTCCGGATCGGTCATCAGGTAATGGGGCGTGTGACGCATGTTTCGAAGCTAGCGCGCACGACTTCGGACCTTCTGCATGTGCTGCTGGTGGGCATCCGTACGGGTGGATATCGTCGGGTGCGGCGACGGCACGGTCACGTTGGTGGAGGATCCGGGGACCACCTGGAGCTTCAGCGGATCGTTCAGCTGACGCGCGCCGCGAGCACGCAGAACTCGTTGCCTTCCGGGTCGGCCAGCACGACCCAGGACTGTTCGCCCTGGCCGATGTCGACCCGCTGAGCACCGAGCGCGAGCAGCCGGGCGACCTCGGCATCCTGATCGTCCGGGCGGAAATCGAGGTGCAGGCGACTCTTGCCCTGCTTGGGCTCGTCGACCCGCACGAAGTCGACCGCCGGCTGCCGGTCGGGTTCGGGACGGATCGCGAACTCGTCGTCGTCCGAGTACACGACGACCCAGCCGAGAGCCTCAGCCCACCACCTGCCGAGTGCGACCGGGTCGAGTGCGTGCACGACCACCTGTTCCCATGTCAGAGCCATCCCACGAGCATAGGGATGCGCCGCTGCGCGACCCGCCGGAGCGGATGCCGCTCGGGACTCAGGCGAGTTCGGTGATCGAGAACGCGTTGCCGTCGGGGTCGCGGAACGCGAACATGGCGGGAACGCCGGGCCACCGAAGGATCTCGTCCGCATCCACACCGCGGTCGACCAGCGCAGAGAGCGCGGCGTCGATGTCATCAGTGCTGAAACGGATGCCGATGGCGCCGCGCGAGACATCCGACCTGGCGGGCTCCAGCGTGACGATGACGCAGTTCTCCGCCGGGGAGAGCTCGATCCATCGCCCGCCGTTCGGTGTAGGCGTGTCGCGAAGCACGGCGAATCCGAGCGTGTCGACGTAGAACCGCAGTGCGGCATCCTGATCGTCGACGGGAATGCTTACGGTGCGAACGCCGGTGATGTGGGTGCTCATGATGGCTCCTTCAGTGCCGCACGGTCGGCGGCTTCATGGTCATGACGATCCACGTGAAGCGGGATCGACAGCACGATCGAGGTCTGCGTGATGCGCCAGGAGCTCGAGGGCCGCTGCCAGTGCTTCGGCCGAAACGCGTGCCGTCCCGCGAACACGGCGACTCACGGACGGCAGATCGTCTGGGCGCTCACGATCGCACCGAGGACGGAAAGACCATAGGCGACCGCCAAGAGGCCCAGTGTCGTGAACGCCAAGGGCCACGCGTAAAGACCCCGTCGCTTCCGCAGGACGACGCCGACGGAACAGCCGATCACGATGATCGCCGCGAGGATCGGAAATCCGAAGAGCACTGCTGCTTCCGCCGGGCACAGCGCTCTGGGATCACTGCTGGTGGTCAGCAAGCCGACTGTGACCCAGTTGCCCGCGACTCCGAGGAGGGCGACGAGGATGCTCGTCGCAAGGAAGGCGCAGGAGACCAACATGTCGCCGACGCCGGGAGTGCGTCGCGAGGGGCCGTCCCACGATGACATGCTCAGAACGTACCGGACGCCGCCCACGCACCCAGTGCTTCAAGAGGCTCGCTCTCACCGCACCGCGGCGATCGCCTCGATCTCCACAAGCTGGTCGTCGTAGCCCAGCACGGTCACACCCAGCAACGTGCTCGGCACGTCGTGCTCACCGAAGGTGTCGCGCACGACACTCCACACGGCACCCAGATCCGATTGCTTCGTCGTCGCCACGAGCACTCGGGTGCTGATCACATCGCCGATGGATGCTCGGACAGCTTGGAGGAACGGATCAGATTTACGAGGCCGGGCACTCCGCCATCCTCCTCTGCGATAGGCGACGGCTCCTCCCCACACGCGTCAACATGACAATCGGCCGAAAGCAGGCCGTTCTGTCCTGTTCTCGGTGGGAGAGCGCGATCTGTCATGTTGACGGGGTGGCAGCCAGGCGACGCTGCGGGCGCTAATGGCAACGCTCGGCCGCGGCGCGGAGCATCCGCAGGGCGTGCAGCACGGTGGTGTGCACGATCTCCCCGGGATCGCCGTCGAAGTGGAACTCGCGCACCTCCTCGACACCGCGGTCCCACACGGCGATGTACACGGTGCCGACGGGCGCGTCTTCCTCGGGCTCCGGACCGCCCTCACCGGTCACTGCCAGAGCGTGGTCCGCCTCTGCGAGCCTCGCGACACCCCGCGCCATCTGCGCGGCGCTGGCGGCGGTGACCACGGGCCCGTGCTCGACGCCGAGCAGGTCGAACTTCAGCTGCGACGAGTAGGCGACCACGCCGCCGGCGAACCATTCGGATGCCGAACCCGCGGCCCCGAGGTGGCTCGCGATCGCGCCGCTCGTGAGGGATTCGGCGCACGCGATCCTGAGTCCTCTTTCCTGTGCGAGCCGCGCGATCGTCGACGCCTCCGCCATGCAGTCGTCGTTCAACTCGCCGGGAGACATGCACCCGTTCTATCCCGGCGCCCCCGACCGCAGGCAGGCCTTGACCGGGCGGCGTAGCGGCGGCTATTCCTCGGGCGACGCCGCGCTTGCTGGTGTGCCGGCATCCGGGCCGACGTACCGCCCACGCGGACGCAGCCGCAGCGGCCGCTGCCCGTACTCGTCGAGGGCGTGCGCGATCCAGCCGGCCATGCGGCCGATCGCGAAGATCGCCACTCCGGCATCCGCCGGCATCCCGGCGGCGATGGTCAGCGCTGCGAGCGCCAGGTCGACATTCGGATGCCTGCCCGTACGCGACAAAACCTCCCCGGCGAGGCGGTCGACGGCATCCGCCACTGCCGATCCGCCCGACAGATCGGCGACGAGCGGCAACAGGATGCCCGCCCGCGCGTCGATCCCCGGATAGAGCGAGTGCCCGAAGCCCGGCGCCGGGCGAGCGGTGCGCGCGACGGTCTGCGCGAGGGCGGTACGGGCATCCGCTCCGTCGAGAACGAGACGGATCAGCTCGGAGGCCGCGCCGCTCGCGTTGCCGTGCAGCGCCGAGTCCAGCGCGCCGAGGCCGCTCGAGACCACGGCGTACGGTGTCGCTCGAGCGGATGCCGCTGCCCGCGCTGCGAGTGTCGACACGGCCAGGTCGTGGTCGACGAGCAGCACGAGAGCGGCGTTGAGAGCACGCACCTCGGCGACGGTTCCCGGACGACCCGCGAGGCCCTGCCAGAGCTGCGCCGCGATGCCGTCGGGCGGTCCTGCTTGCTTCGCGAGGGCCTCGACCACACCCGCGACGAGACGCACCGCGGTCGCGCGGACGGCATCCGGGTCGAGATCGTGGCGCGTCGGATCGGCAGACCCGAGCACGGGCACGGCCACCTGGATGCGATCCAGCAGCGTCGCTTCCGGTGCGAGTGCCGCGACCGCACCACGGGCCGCCTCGACGGCGTCCATATCGGGCGCGAACGACGCAGTGGACGCGTCGAGCGGCGCGCCCCAGAGCCACCGCGCGACGGATTCGTATGGGTACTCCAGGGCGAGTTCCGCAGCCGGCACACCCCGCAGGTACAGCTCGCCGTCCTCGATCAGGGCGATGTCGGTGTCGAGCACCATGAGTGGCGATCCGGCCGCCCCGGCCGCCTGGACGTCCCGTGCGCCGCGGCCGCTCCGCCGACGCGAGCTCGCGAACCGCTCGACCTCGAGCGCGTCGAACGTCGATCCGTGAGCACCACGCTCCCGCGCGAGCAGTCCGCGCGACACGTACGCATACAGCGTCTGCTGCTGCACGCCAAGCCGGGCAGCCGCCTGAGCGGCGGTCAGACGCGGCAGCGAGGCATCCATCACCCCATCATATTGATCCGATCAACATTGACGCGCCGCCGATCAAGTCGCACTCTGAATTGATCCAACACCGAGGAGGTCGCCATGTCCGTCACAGACACGAAGGGGCGCTCGGCGCAGAGCGTCGAGGTGCCGCGAGGCCTCGCCGGGGTGGTCGTGGCGCAGACATCCATCGGCGACGTGCTCGGCGACGAGGGGCGCTACCACTACCGCGGTCACGACGCCATCGAGCTTGCCCGCGCCGGCGACTTCGAGCGCGCGTGGCACTTGATCGTGCTGGGGTCGCTGCCCGATGCGGATGCCGATGCCCGCTTCCGCGAACACGTCGCCGCACTGCGGACGCCGCCGCCGGAGGTGCGACAGTTCGTCACGGATGCCGCCGCGCGGCACCTCGACCCACTGCGCGGACTGCAGGCGACACTCCCCGTGCTGGCGGCAGCGCGCGGAGCCCGGCCGCTCTATGACCTGGATGACGAAGCTCGCGTCGAGGAGGCGCTCACGGTGGCCGCCGCAGGCCCTGGGATCCTCGCGGCCTTCCATCGCGCTCGCGCCGGCCTCGATCCATGGCCGGCCACTTCAAGCAGCGCCGGTGTCGTCGAGGACTACCTTTCCCGCGTCACCGGAGGAGAACCGGACGAGCGCGCCATTCGTGCCCTCAGCGCCTACCTCATCGCGACGCTCGACCACGGGTTCAACGCGTCGACGTTCACGGCGAGGGTGATCGCATCCACCGGGGCCGAGATGCCGTCCTGCATCGTCGGCGCTCTCGGCGCTCTCTCCGGGCCACTGCACGGCGGCGCGCCCAGCCGAGCACTGGACGCACTGGACGCCGTCACCTCGCCAGGTGTCGACCGCATCGAGACGTACCTCCGTGGCGAGCTCTCCGCAGGCCGAAGGCTCATGGGATTCGGCCACGCCGTGTATCGCACGGCCGATCCGAGGTCCCGGCTGTTGCGACAGGTCGCCCTCGAGTTCGGCGGGCCCAGGGTTGAGCTCGCCGTGGAGTACGAACGTGTCGCCGAGAGACTGCTGGCGGAGTACAAGCCGGGCCGCGAGCTGCACACGAACGTGGAGTTCTACGCGGCCGTCGTGATGGAGCAGTGCGGCATCCCTCGCGAGATGTTCACGCCCACGTTCGCGCTGGCCCGCATCGTCGGCTGGACCGCTCACGTGCTGGAGCAGGCGCACGATTCGAAGATCATCCGGCCGTCGTCGCGGTACGTGCCTTGACATGCACGTACCGAGTCACGCGACGGTGCGGAACAGCCGCGTTCCCGCGGCCGTGAACCCGGCACCGACCGCGAGGACCGCGGAAACTCCGCCCACGTACGCGATCTCCAGGTGCCGGCCGTGGTCCGCCACACTGGCGTAGATCAGCACGAACGCGACCAGCGAGACGGCTGCCGCGATCGCCGTGATCCACCACAGCCATCCGAGGGAAGCGGACGGCTGACGCGCCGCAGGCAGCCCGAGCATGGCAAGAATGCCGGTGCCGAGGCATCCGCAGATCGCCACGAGAATGAGGCCGGCCACCACGTCGCTGGGCCGGTGCCACTGGCTGACGAGCGCGAGGATGCCCGTGAGCACCGCGAATGCACCCCCGGCGAGTGCGGCGACGGGACGCCAACGGGGCGCGGTCACCAGGAAGACCGCGAACGCCGCGGCAGCGGCGACCGTCGTATGCCCCGACGGGAATGAGTTGCCGAACGGGTCGGTCGCTCCCGTCTCGGGCCGTGAGAGGAAGACGTACTTCGACAACTCGGCCAGCACGCAGGCGACACCCGCGACGACCAGT
This sequence comes from Humibacter sp., assembly GCF_051954055.1. Lineage (NCBI taxonomy): Bacteria > Bacillati > Actinomycetota > Actinomycetes > Micrococcales > Microbacteriaceae > Humibacter > Humibacter sp. The sequence goes on from NZ_JBQCIE010000134.1 coordinate 10,665, forward strand.
CCGGCGATCAGTTGTCGCCATCTGCGGGTGGCGATACCGATCGCCAGGGTCAGCACGATGCCGGCGCCGAACGCGATGACCGGCACCACGTCGAGGAAGTGCTCGGAGAATGTGGCGACCGCGTCGTGTTGGCTGTACGCGCCGTTGAATGCCCGCTCGTCGACGACTTGTCCGGCATAGGTGCGCACGAAGAAGATGTAGACCGCGATGAAACCAGCGAGAAGGCCGAGCGCTGCCACGAAGAATGGCCAGGCGCGCAGTCTCGGGTTCACCACCGCACAATCCTCACATCGCGATCCGGCTCGTTCCTGGGAGCGCATCGCGACGGTTTCGACGAGCTCAACCTGCGGTGGCCGGCTCCAAGAGATCGTGCCGCACCACGATCGCGTCGCGCGCCGGGCCGACGCCGATCGCCGAGAACCGGGCCCCCGACATCCGCTCGAGCGCCAGCACGTACTGCTGAGCGTTCTCGGGCAGGTCCTCGAAGGAGCGCACCCCCTGGATGTCCTCGCCCCAGCCGGGGAACTCCTCGTAGATCGGCACCGCGTGGTGGAAGTCGCTCTGCGAGGCCGGCACCTCGTCGTGGCGCACGCCGTCCACCTCGTAGGCGACGCACACCGGGATGCGCTCCAGCCCGGTCAGCGTGTCCAGTTTCGTGAGCACGAAGTCTGTGACTCCGTTCACACGGGTGGCGTACCGAGCGATCGGAGCGTCGTACCAGCCCGTGCGCCGCGGCCGTCCGGTGGTCGTGCCGAACTCGGCGCCGCGCTGCCGCAGCCACTCGCCCATCTCGTCGTCCAGCTCCGTGGGAAACGGCCCGGCACCGACGCGCGTCGTGTACGCCTTGACGATCGCGATCACCCGGTCGATGCGGCCGGGGCCCACGCCGGAACCCGTCGCGGCGCCGCCGGCCGTCGACGACGACGAGGTGACGAACGGGTACGTGCCGTGGTCGACATCCAGCATCGTCGCCTGCCCGGCCTCGAAGAGCACCTGCTTGCCCTCGTCGAGCGCGCGGTTCAGCAGCAGCGACGTGTCGGCCACCATCGGACGGATGCGCTCGGCATACGAGAGCAGGTCCTCGACGACCTCGTCGACCGAGATCGCACGCCGGTTGTACACCTTGACCAACAGGTGGTTCTTCTGGTCGAGCGCACCCTCGACCTTCTGGCGCAGGATGCCCTCGTCGAAGAGATCCTGAATGCGGATGCCCACCCGGTTGATCTTGTCGGCGTACGTCGGCCCGATGCCGCGGCCGGTCGTGCCGATCTGGCGCTTGCCGAGGAAGCGCTCGGTCACCTTGTCCATCGTGCGGTGGTACTGCGTGATGATGTGCGCGTTCGACGAGATGACGAGGCGCGAGACGTCGACGCCACGGGCGATGAGACCGTCCAGCTCCTCGCACAGCACCTCGAGGTCGACGACCACGCCGTTGCCGATCACGGGAGTGACGCCCTCGGTGAGGATGCCGGACGGCAGCAGGTGCAGCGCGTACTTCTCGTCGCCGATCACGACTGTGTGGCCGGCGTTGTTGCCGCCGTTGAACTTGACGACGTAGTCGATGCGGCCGCCCAGAAGATCCGTGGCTTTGCCTTTACCCTCGTCGCCCCACTGGGCACCGACGATGACTGCTGCGGGCATGGAGTCTTCCCCTTGTTCACTTGGGCGAGCGCGCCAATCCAGGGTATCGGAGACCCTGAACGCCCGGAGCAAGCACCGGGAGCCGTTCGGGTCGGCCCCCGGTGCGCTCATGGCGGCGGGCTCGGTCGCCCGCGACCGCACGGCGCGATGAGTCGGGGTCTCGCTGCGCCGTGCGCGATCCCGACCGCGCACGGCGCAGCCGGGTGATGGCGGTTCGGGTCCGCCATAGAGAGGAGAGCCGATTACGACCGGATCATGACGCAGAACGCCCGATCTGCCCCGAAAGGGGGTAACCGCGATGGACTCGGATGCTCGTCAGTCTTCGCCGCGGATGACGATCGACTCGGTCGGCGGGGCCGGGTTCTGCACCGGGATGGGCGCCGTGCGCGATGCCTCGATCTCGGTGGCGGCGGTGGGGTCGGACTGCGTGAGCAGCTCGGTGAGGCGAGCGACTTCGTCGTGCTCGCGGATGGCATCCGCTGCGCGCCGCAGCGCGTAGAACGCCCGCAGCACACCGCGGTTCGGCTCGTGCGACCACGGGATGGACCCGCTCCCGTCCCAGCCGGCGGCCTCCAGCGCCTCGATCGCGCGGTAGTAGCCGACGCGCGCGTAGGCGTACGACTCGAGTGCGGCATCCGGGTGGAAGGTGGCGTCAGCGAGCTTCGCCCATGCCAGCGGTGAGCGCGGGTATCGCGCCACGACCAGCCTCAGCACCTCCGGCTCGCCGCCGGCGTCGAGCAGCTCGATGACCACGTTCCGGTCGGCGGCGAGACGGATCTCGCGCTGGTCTTCCGGCTGGTTCTGCGGCTGCTCGGAGGTCATACGGTCATGCTAACCAGGCATTCCGTGGGTTGAGCTCGTCGAAGCCCGAGCGGCCCGGATTCGACGAGCTCATCCAGCGCTGTGAGCCTCAACGCACCAGGAGCACTCCGACGAGACCGATGCCGGTCACGAGGATCGTGGCGAGCAGCGCGAGCAGCAGCGGGCGTCCGCCCACCTTGACGAGTCTGCGGATGTTCACCCCGGCACCCAGCGCGAACATCGCGGCGGCGAGCACCGCACCCTGCGTCGTCTTCGCCACGTCGAGCGCCGGTTCGGGCACCACGCCCACCGAGCGGAGCACCACCATCGCCACGAACAACAGCACGAAGAGCGGAACGATCGGCGGCCGCTTGCCCGAGGCATCCGCTCCTGTGCGGCGTCGGTGTGCGACGCCGACGACCGCCATCACCGGCGCCAGGAGCAGCACACGAGCGAGCTTCACGATGACGGCCACGGCGAGCGCTCCGCCGCCGATGATGCCGCCTACGGCAACGACGCCCGCGACCTCGTGCGTCGAGGCGCCGGCCCAGATGCCGGCCTCGCGATCCGTGAGCCCGAGCACCGAACTCGCGAACGGGATGAACGGGATCATCAGCGTTCCGAACACCGTGGCCAGCGCGACGGCCGCGACGACCTCCTCGTTCTTCTCGGTCTGGATGACGCCGTCCACAGCGGCGACGGCGGACGCGCCGCAGATCGAGAATCCGCCGGCGATGAGCAGCCGCTGCGAGTACGGAACGCCGAGCCACCTGCCCATCAGCAGCGTTCCGGCGAAGCCGATGCCGACAACGGCGACCACGATCAGGATGACGCCCCATCCGAGACCGAGCACGTCACCGAGCATGAGCTGCAGGCCGAGCAGCACGATGCCGAGCCGCAGCAGCTTCTTCGCGGCGAACGTGAGGCCGGCCTCGAGCACCGACGGCACGGGGAGGGTGTTGCGCACGAGCACGCCCAGAACGATCGCTGTGAGTGTCGCACTCAGCACCGGGATGACGGATGCCACGACAAGCGCGATCGCGACCGCCACCGCGCACAGCGCGAGGCCCGGCGCCACCCGGAGGGTTCCACGCCAGAGCGCGGTCAGGGCTCGGCGCGACCGCGGCCCCTCCGGCTCCTTGGAAGTGGATGCGACGCCGGTCTCTTCGACAACGGGAATGGGTGCGGTGCTTGTCACTCTTACAGCCTGGGATTCGCCGCGCCCGCGCAGTAGACGCCGGATTCGCATAGCGGCATATCATTCGGATATGACTGACCGCTGGCCGGACCTCGCCGTGCTCGAGCTGCTCGTCGCGGTCTCGGAGCACGGAAGCCTCAGTGCGGGAGCGCGCGCCGTCGGCATGGCGCAGCCCAACGCATCCCGAGCCCTCGCGGCGTGGGAGAAGAGCCTCGGCGTCCGGCTGCTGGAGCGCTCGCCGCGCGGCTCCCGGCTCACCGCCGACGGCGACGTCGTGGTCGACTGGGCGAGTGCGGTGCTCGGCGCGGCTCGCGAGCTGCACACCGCGATCGCCGCCCTGCGCCGGGATCAGAACTCGCACCTCACGGTGGCCGCGAGTCTCACCGTGGCCGAGTACCTCATTCCGCTCTGGCTCACGCGGCTGAGACGCGAGCATCCCAGCCTCGACGTCGCCCTGCTCGTGCACAACTCGACCGAGGTGTTCGACCTGGTCGCCTCCGGCAGGGCCGCGGTCGGCTTCGTGGAGTCGCCCGGCGTTCCGCATTCCCTGCGCCGCTCGGCGGTGTCGCACGACCGGCTCGTGGTCGTGGTCTCGCCGGGGCATCCATGGGCGCGACGCAGGCGGCCACTCGGCGCGTCGGAGCTCGCGGACACGCCGCTCGTGGTGCGCGAGCCGGGCTCGGGCACCCGCACCACACTCGACGAGGCGCTGGCCGGGTACCGCAGGGCCGAGCCGATCCTGGAGCTGTCGAGCAACGCCGCAGTGCGCGTCGCGGTGGCCAGCGGCGCGGGTCCGGCGGTGCTCAGCGAGCTGGCCGTTGGCGCGGCGGTGCGCAGCGGAGAACTCGTCGCCGTGCCCGTCTCCGGCCTCGAGCTGGTGCGCACGCTGCACGCCGTGTGGACGGATGCCGCGTCGCTCCATCCAGCCGCCGCCAACCTCGTCGCCATCGCCCGCTCGTCGAACGGCCCTTGAAGAGGGGTCGTGTTACGACCATCGGCCCGGCAGCACAATGAACTGCATGGCTACCGCCAGAGGGGCCATCCGAACGCCGGATCAACGACTTCGCGTTTTCGTGAGTTCGACGCTCCGCGAACTGGAACCCGAGCGCAAGGCCGCGCGCGCGGCCATTGAACGGTTGCGCCTGGCTCCAGTCATGTTCGAGCTGGGTGCGAGACCTCATCCGCCACGCTCGCTGTACCGCGCCTATCTCGATCAGAGCGACGTCTTCGTCGGTCTGTACTGGGAGAGGTACGGATGGGTGGCACCGGGCGAGGAGGTCTCGGGCCTCGAAGACGAGTACAACCTCGCCGACCCCGAGATGCCCAAGCTCATCTACATCAAGTCCTCCGACCGCCGAGACGACCGACTCCTCGAACTCATCGACCGCATCCGCTCCGACGACAACGCTGCGTACGTGAGCTTCGACTCCGATGAGCAGCTCGCCGAGCTCGTCGCCGCCGACCTCTCGACGCTTCTGGCCGAGCGTTTCGACGACAGCCGGGACAGACATTTCACAGGCACTCCCGCGGGTTCGCCTCGTGCTGAGGCCGAGCCGGCTCCGTTGGATGCCGCTCAGCCGATTCCGCCCACTTACTCCCCGCTGGTCGGGCGCTCTCGCGAGGTGGCGGAGATCGTCGAGCTGCTGCGCACCGGCGACGACCGCATCGTCACGCTCGTAGGGCCCGGCGGCGTCGGCAAGAGCCGCCTGGCTCTGGAGGTGCTGGAACTGGCACGGCATGAGTTCGCCGACGGCGCCTACTTCGTTCCCCTGGAGAACGTGCTCGAGCCGAATCTTCTGCTGCCCACGATCGCGTACGCGCTCGGCGTGCGCGACACCGGGGAGGTCTCGGTCGAGGACCGGCTTTCCATCGTGCTCGCCGGCAAGCGCATCCTGACCGCACTCGACAACTTCGAGCAGCTCGCGGACGCCGGCCCGTTGCTCGTGCACCTGTACTCGATCGCCCCTGCCGCCTCGTTCCTTGTGACCAGCCGCACGGTGCTCCGGGTGCGGGGCGAGCGGGTGTACGAGGTCCCTGGACTCGGCGTGCCGGACGACAACGTCGAGGCCACGGCGGAGACAGCAGCGGCGTCGGATGCCGTCAAGCTGTTCGTCGCCCGCGCCACGGCAGTGCGCCCCGACTTCGTGCTCGACGAGTCGAACGCCGACATCGTCGCGCGCATCTGCTCCCAGTTGCAGGGTCTGCCTCTGGCGATCGAACTCGCCGCGGCACGCATGCGCGTGCTCACCCCGCGCAGCGTGCTGGACCGACTCGACAAGCAGCTCTCTCTTCTCGTGAACGCCCCGCGTGACGCACCGGCGAGGCAGCGCACGCTGCGCAGCACGATCGAGTGGAGCACCAACCTGCTCAGCGAACGCGACCGAGCGCTGCTGTTCGACCTCGCGGTCTTCTCGCTGCAGTTCACGCTCGAGGCGGTCGAGTCGCTCGGTGCCGGACGGGCGTGGGCCGGTGCCGAGCTGGACGGACTGGATGATCTCATCGACAGCTCCCTGGTGCGGCGGCACGAGGCGACCGACGGCAACCCGTCTTACTCCATGCTCGCCACGGTGCGCGAGTACTCGCTCGAGAAGCTGCGCGAGTCCGGCGAAGAGGCCGGCATGCGGGCGGCCCACGCCGCGCACTACCTCGAGCTGGCTCGCCGCCTCGCGCCCGAGCTGAAGGGCGGCGGTCAGGTGGATGCCCTCATCAGGCTCGAGCGCGAACGCTCCAACCTGCGCTCCGCGATCCGTCACCTCGTCTACACCGGCCACCACGACGATGCGGCCGAGTTCGCCTGGAACCTGCTCGTGTTCTGGTGGATCGGCGGATTCTTCGGCGAGGTCCGCATCTGGATGCAGGAGATCCTTGACTCCGGCGCCCCGATGACCAAGCGCACGTCGGCGATCGCACGCTTCTACGTGCTCTGGATGCGCATGTGGCAGTCGCCGGATCGGGAGGTGGTCGAGGGCTTCGTGCGGGTGCGCCGGGACTTCGAGTCCGAGGGCGACGAGGCGGCGACGGCTGTCACCCTCGGATGCACGGCCATGACCCGTGCACAGCTGGACGGCGGCGATCGCACGGCCGCGCGTGCGGAGCTCGAACGAGCCATCGACCTGTTCCAGGACTCGGACGACGGATGGGGCGAAGCGGTCGCGTGGGTGACGATGGGCCGGCTCGACATGCTCGATGGCGACAACGAGGCCGCTCTGCAGCACTATCAGCAGGGCGCGGAGGTCTCCCGGCGCACGCAGGACGCGTTCGCCATCACGATCACCGAGCATCACGTCGCGCGGCTCCTGCTGTTCCAGAACCGGCTCGAGGAGGCGGAGCCCGCGTTCACCGACGCGGCCTACGTCTCGGCGACGCTCGGTCATCTCGAGGGCGCCGCGTACGGCATCGAGGGCCTCTGCGCCATCGCCGCGCTGCGCGGGCAGGCGGAACGCGCCGGAGTCCTCGCGGGCGCCGCCCAGGAGATGCGCAAGAAGTCGGGGATGTACGACGCCGCGGCGTTCGTCTACCACCCCGCATATCTGGAGCCGTTGCGGAAGGCCTTCCCCGAGCTCATGCACGACGCGGAGGAGCGGGGCCGCCGAATGCCGCCTGCCGAGGTGATGCGGTTCGCGTTGCCCGCCGATCTGCAAGACGCGGCTGCGGCCGGGCTCAGCCGCAAGTGAGCTATCTTGCACATTGATGTGCAAGATAATAGAATGTGGGCATGCCATCCGTTTCCGACACCTCGGCTCGGTCACGCGCGCCTCGCCGCGACGCTGCCGAGAACCGAGAGGCACTCATCGCCGCCGCCGTGCGCCTGCTCAACGCCGACGTCGACGCGTCGCTCGCGGCCATCGCCGCAGAGGCGGGCCTGAGTCGACGCTCGGTCTACGGACACTTCGCCAACCGCGACGAGCTGGTCCGCGAGGTGCTGCGTCTCGGTGCCGAGCGGGTGGCGGCATCCATCATTCCGATCGTGCACGAGGATGCGCGAGTCGAGATCGCACTCTACGGAGCGACGCTCTGGGCGCAGGTGCAGCACGCCAGCGTCACGGCGGAGTTCGCGGTGCGCGGCCCGTACACCGACCTGGTGACGAAGGCGCTCGAGCCCGCGCGGGCGAAGCTGCGCGCCACGGTCCGACGCGGCGTGAGCGACGGCGTTCTGAGGCGGGACATCGCGCCCGCACCGCTTGCTCGCCTCATCGAGCGTGCGGCGCTCGATGTGCTCACCGAGGCGACACACGACGGGCTGGATGCCCGGGCCGGGCACACGCTCGTCATGGTCACCGCTCTCAGCGTGGCCGGGCTGGGCTGGCGCGAGGCGGATGCGCTCGTCGAGGGGACGCCGGAACTCGCGTATCCCGCATCCGGAGGGGGACAGGCATGAGGATCGCACTGAACGCCGTGTCGAAGCGGCCGGCCCTCGACACCGTGACCCTCACGTACGGCACGGGCGAGGCGGTCCTCGCCCGTGCCGAGA
>NZ_JBQCIE010000135.1:0-11719 GCF_051954055.1 Humibacter sp.
CAGAGCGACCTGGCCGAGGCGGCGCAGGCAAGGGATGAAGCGCGGGCGGCGATCGAGCGCGGCGACTGGCTCGAGGCGGAGGCGCAGGCATCCGCGGGGCTGCTGCTGTGGCGCGGCGAACCGGGCGCCGATCTCGGCGAGACGGAACTGGCCGGGCGGCTGGCGGCGGTTGCGGCCTCGCTTCGTCGTGAGCTGACCCTGATCAGGGCCACGGCCAGGGTGGAGACCGGGGACGCACACGGTGCGCTCGCCGACCTGGCTCCCCTCGCCGAGGCGACGTCGCTGGACGAGACACTCGAGCTGCTGCGGCTGAAGGCGATCGCGGCGAGCGGCCGGCCGAACGACGCGATTCGCGAGTTCGCCGAGTTCCGCGAGCGGCTGCGGGACGATCTCGGCACCGACCCGTCGGCCGACCTCGTCGCGTTCAACGCCGAGCTGCTGAGAGCGCCGGGGGCTGCGACCGAGCCCGCACGCACGCTGCGGGTGGGCATCCGTGTTCCGCCGAACGAGCTGGTGGGACGCGACGACGACATCGCCGCCGTCGAGGAGCTGATGGCCTCTGCGCGGCTGACCACGATCCTCGGCGCCGGAGGGCTCGGCAAGACCCGCCTCGCGCAGGCGCTCGCGGCCCGTGCCGCCGAAGGGAGCAGTGCTGCAGAGCGGATGCCGGGGGTCGTCGTCGTGGAGCTCGCCAGCGTGCGCACGGGCGACGACGTTCCGCTGGCGCTCGCATCGACGCTCGGCATCCGCGAGTACACCGGCACGCGTCTCACGCTGAGCGATCCGGCGGTGCGAGTGGATGTGCGCACCCGCATCCTTGGCGCGCTGGACGAGCGGCCGACGCTGCTCGTGATGGACAACTGCGAGCACCTGATCGACGCGGCAGCCGAGTGGATCGCCGACATCCTCGCGTCGACGCGCGGTGTTCGCGTGCTCGCCACGAGCCGGGCACCACTCATGATCGCGGCCGAGCAGGTGTACCAGCTGGAGCCGCTGCCGGCCACGACGGCCGGCAGCGGAGTCGATCCCGGCCCGGCCGTCGCGCTCTTCATCGAGAGAGCACGGGCGGCACGCCCGTCCGTCGTGCTTCCGATCGAGACCATCGAGCGGCTGTGTGAGAAGCTCGACGGTCTGCCGCTGGCGATCGAGCTGGCCGCTACACGCGTCCGCTCGATGTCCGTCGAGGAGATCGAGCGTCGCATCGGTAACCGGTTCGCGCTGCTGCGCGGCGGCGACAGGGCCGCGCCCGAACGCCACCGCACCCTGCTGGCGGTGATCGACTGGAGCTGGAATCTGCTGCGTAGTTCCGAGCAGCGCACGCTGCGCAGGCTGTCGATGTTCGTCGACGGCTTTTCAGCGGATGCCGCGTCCGCCGTCTGCGGGTCGCCCGACGATATCGACGAGGACCTGGAGGGTCTCGTCAATCAGTCGCTGCTCTCCGCGGCCGAGAGCCGGCACACCGGTCGGGTTCGCTACCGCATGCTGGAGACGGTCCGCGAGTTCGGGGACCAGCGTCTGCAGGAGGCGGGCGAAGCGGACGACGTTGCTGCGAGCATCCGTTCCTGGGCAGATGCGGTCGCCCTCGATGCCCTTGAGAAAACGTACGGCGAGAACCAGGTGGCGACGTTCCACCGTGTCGAGGAGGAGCAGGACAACCTCGTCGCCGCGCTGCGCGACGCGATCGCCGTCGGAGATGCGCCGACCGCGAGCAGTGTGTTCGCGGCGCTCGGCATGCACTGGACGCTGCGCGGTGCGCACGGCGAGGTGATGGGTCTCGCGCCGCAGGTGCTGCAGTCGCTGCGCGGGTACGAGCCCGACGAGAGCCACCGTGACGCCACCATGGTCTCGCTCGGCATGATCGGAGCGACCTCGCTCATCACCGACGCCCGGCAGGGCATCCGCTCCATCGTTCGGGTGCGCAAGCTGCACGCCAAGGGGCCGGCGCACGATCCGCAGCTGAACGCGATGCTCAGCCTGTTGCTGGTCATGCCTGTGTTGTCCGAGGCGATGGACGTCGTGAAGCGGCTGTGCGCGAGCGACGATCCGGCGGTCGCCTCGTTCGGCCTCATCATCGGTTCGCAGCTGATGGAGAATTCGGGACGCATCGACGAGGCCATCGCCGCGTGCGAGCAGGCCTACGAGAAGGCGCAGATCACGAGGGATGTCTGGACGCTCGGCATGGCCGCGCACAACCTCGCCCAGCTGCACAGCGAACGGGGCGACTCGGCCGAGGTGCTCGCATGGGCGAAGCACGCCAGGGCCAATCTGGAGCAACTGAACGCCGGAGAGGACCTGCGCCAGCTGGACTGGCTGGTGGCCGCCAACGAGCTGGCGCTCGGGCGCCCTGAGAAAGCCCGGCCGGTGTTCGAGCAGCTCTCCGGGCTGCAGGGCGACCAGGACAGCTTCGACTGGAACGACCTGAAGGCGATCGGATTCGCCGGCCTCGCCGAGGTGGCCGCGGCCGAGGGAGACCTCGCGGAGTCGCGACGGCTGTACGGCGTGTCCGAGAGCACGTGGGGCGATCCGCCCGGCGGATTCGCACCGTGGTACTACGGGGCTGCGGCCGGATACCTGGTCGCCTCGGTGCGCACCGACGAGCGGGACGACCCGCGCGCGCGGCTCGTGGCACGACGCATCCGCGGCAGGATGCGCCGCGACGACCGGGTTCGCTCCGGCATGATCGACCGCCCGATCACGGGAGTGGGCGCCGTGGGCCTCGCGGTGTGGCTGCTCGCGACCGCCGCCGATGACCCGGATGCCGGCCACTGGCACGCAACAGGGCTCGAGCTGCTCGCCCTGGCGCGAGGTACGAAGGCGCGGCGCGACTTTCCGTCCCTGGACCCGGAACGGGCGCTGAATGACGTGCGAGGCGAGCATCCGGAGCTCGACGTCGACGCCGCGATCCGGAAGGTGGATGCGCTGACGCTCGACGAGCGCACCGCGCGCCTGACCGAGGTCGTGCGCTCGCTGCGCCCGCTGTTCCTCTGACCGATCAGCGCTGAGCGCCCGTGGTCTCCGACGCCGGACGCGGAGCACGCACGAGCACGTCGTCGGCGATGCGCCACGCCTCCTCGACCGACACGTCCGGAACCGAGTACCGGTGCCTGCCGGCGGCCGTCGTCGCGATCAGCGTCGCCAGTCCCGCCCGTCGCTGGAAGAACGACCGGCGCACGGTGAACCCGATGATGCCTGCCGTGTCGAGCACGATGCGCTTGCGGGCCAGCGACCCGTGGCGGGTGACCAGCCGGGTGCGCAGCAGCGCGTGGCCGAGCCCCCGCCAGCGGTCCTCCGCGAGCAGGGCCGCCGCTGGCACGAGTCCCACGAACACGATCCACACCGCGGGACTGAGGTAGCCGAGCAGCTGCGCGACGAGCACCGCCGCCGCGATCACCGCCACGCCCACCGCGGCCCGCGTGTAGCGCCGCCGGTGCGCGCGAATTCCGTGCGGCTGCAGTTCGCAAGTGAGCGGGTCGGCGTCCTCGTCGAGCGGGCCGAGCACGGCGCCGGCCACGCGCATCCCGTCCGCCCGCGGTCCGGCGGGTTCGACCACCACAAGCCCGGCGCGGTCGCGACCGATTCCCGTCATGATCGCGTGCACGGATGCCCCGCCCACGGCACGCAGCGACAGCGGTTCGTTGAGACTCACGCCGCGCAGTCGCCGCTCGTCGAGCGTGACCTGCCGCGTGCGCAGCAGTCCATGACGCACGTGCAGAGTGGTGGCATCCGTTCGCCAGATGGCGAAGCCGCTGTAGGCGAGCACGTAGCGCACGAGAGCGATGACCGACGCCGCGACGACGAGCACGAACGCGGCGCCGATCACGAGCTCGATCGTCGGGATGCGGCTCGCCGCGTCGATCCCGGCGCGCACGATCGGCAGCCGCACAAGGAGGCCGCCGTCGAAGAACTGGAGCTGCAGTGCGAAGAACGCCGCGGCGAACAGTGCGCCGACGCCGGTGAGCGTGAACGGCGCGAACCGCGCCCACGACCACTTCCAGCCGCTGAAGTCACGGCCGGCCGCCTCGGCGTCTGCCATCGCACCGCTCGGATCCACGCCCGCGGAACCACTCGGGGTTGCACCTCTCACGGCGCTCGGCGGAGGCGCGGGCAGCGTGATGCCCTGCAGCAGCTCAGCCCGCAACCCGGCGATGTCGGTCGCGGCGATGCCATCGAAGTCCAGGCCGTCCTGCCCGTGCGACGCGCTCGTGCCGACCTTCACCACGGCGAGCCCGACCAGGCGGTGCAACAGCGTCGCCTCGACGTCGACCGAACGGATGCGCTCGCGCGGCACCGAGAGCATCCTGCGGTTCAGGAACCCACGGCGCACCTGCACGTGCGTCGGCGTGATGCGGTAGCTCGTGGTCACCCAGCGCAGGATGCCGATCACGACGCCCAGGCCGGACAGCACGTACGTCCACCATGGCTCGCCGCCGACCGACCCGGCGACGACGGCCAGAAGCAGCACAGGCAGGTACCTGATGAGCTCGCGCACCGGAGGCACGAGCAGCATGCGCGGGTTCACGCGGCGCCACGGCGCGCTGGAGCTTGGAGGGGAGGCCATTTCTGGCCTCCCCCGCGACGCTCCCTCTTGCTCGGCCGGACGGCGGAACAGCGCCGTCCGGAACCGGCTCGTGGGGCCCAGCGCCGACCGCCGTCTCGGCGGTCGGTTCCCCGCCGACTCGGCCGGCGGCGTGGTGTCGACATTGCTCACGTCGCATCCCCGGGAATCTGTTGCGCCACCGCGGTGAGCGTGGCGATCACATCTCGTGCCACCGCGTCGTCGAGCGCGTGGATGCTCAACGCGCCCGCCGAAGACGCCGTCGTGACGGTCACCGTCGTGAGGCCGTAGATGCGGTGCAGGAAGCCTCGGCGCGAGTCGACGGTCTGGAGGCGCGCGATCGGGGCGACGCGGGTCTCCTGGGTCAGCCATCCGCTGCGCACGAACACGGCGTCTTCGGTGATCTCCCACCGGTGCACCCGGTAGCGCCACTTCGGCATGATCGAGACGTGCACGATGGCCACCACCACGGTGATGCCGAGGCCGCCGAGGTGCAGGGGGCTGGTCCAGGCATTCGCGAACAGCATCCAGACGAGCTGGAGGCCGACGAAGACGCACCAGCCGACCACGGCGTTCCAGGCCCAGAACGGCACGGCGCGCGGACTCGGCCGACCGGCCGGTTCGCGCACGAGTCGCGCGATCCGGCCGGTCGGTTCAGAGATGCTCATCGGATGCCCTTCCGAGTCCGTTCTACGCCTTGCGCATGTAGGCGCGCACGGTCAGCGGCGCGAAGATCGCGACGATCACGGCGGCACCGAGCAGCGAGATCCACAGGTCGACGCCGACGGTGCCGCTGTTCGCCAGGTCGCGCACGGCGGTCACGAGGTGGGAGATCGGGTTGACGTTCACGAACCACTGCAGCACCTGGGGAAGGCTCTTCACCGGCACGTACGCGTTGGAGAGGAACGTCAGCGGGAACAGCACGAGCATCGAGATGCCCTGCACGCTGGATGCCGTGCGTGCGATCACGCCGAAGAACGCAAAGATCCAGCTGATCGCCCAGGAGCAGGCGATGACGAGCAGGCCGGCGAGCACGACGTTGCCGAAGCCTCCGGCCGGGTGGTACCCGATCAGGTAGCCGACCACGAACGTGATCGTGGTGGCGATCGCGTACCGGACGGTGTCCGCGAGCAGCGCTCCGGAGAGCGGGGCGATGCGCGCGATCGGCAGCGAGCGGAACCGGTCGAACACGCCCTTGTCCATGTCTTCGCGCAGCTGAACGCCGGTGACGACCGAGGTCGTGATGACGGTCTGCACGAGGATGCCCGGGATCAGCAGCGGCAGATAGCTCTGCACGTTCCCGGCGATGGCGCCGCCGAAGAGGTAGGCGAACATCAGCGTGAAGATGATCGGCTGCACCGTCACATCCACGAGCTGTTCCGGGGTGCGACGGATCTTCACGAGGCCCCGGTAGGCCATCGTGAACGTGTTGCGCAGCGTCTGGCTCAGGCTCGTGTGGTTCTTGAGGCGGCGTTCGGACGGCGGGACGATGCGTCCCGGCGCAGCAGGCGCGATGGTGCTCATGCGTTCACCTTCTCCTTCTCGTCGGCATCGCCAGTGGGCGCCGACGTGTTCTGGTCGGCCGCATCGTGGCCGGTGATGGTCAGGAAGACCTCGTCGAGGCTGGGCTTCTGAACGCTCAGCTCGGTGAGATGGATGCCCGCCTCGCGCAGCGTGACGAGCAGGTCGGTCACGCGGTCGGCATCTGCCATGGGAGCAGTGATGCGCGCGGCCTCGGGCGACAGCGTGCCGCGAACGCCGAGCACTCGCTCGATCGCCGTGAGGGCGTCGTCGGTGTCTGCCGGGTCTTCGATGCGAAGCTGCAGCGACGAGGTGCCGACGGATGCCTTCAGCTCGTCGGCCGTGCCCTCGGCGACCACGCGTCCGCGGTCGATCACCGCGATGCGGTCGGCCAACTGGTCGGCCTCGTCCAGGTACTGCGTGGTGAGCAGCACCGTGGATCCGGTGGCGACCAGCTCGCGGATCGTGTCCCACATCTGCCCGCGGGTTCGCGGGTCGAGTCCCGTGGTGGGCTCGTCGAGGAAGATCAGCGGCGGCTGCGCGATGAGCGACGCCGCGAGGTCGAGCCTGCGACGCATACCGCCGGAGAACTTCTTGAGGGGCCGCTTGGCGGCATCCGTCAGCCCGAATCGCTCGAGCAGCTCCTCCGCCTTCAGCTTCGACTCCTTGCGGCCGAGGCCGAGGAGGCGGGAGAAGATGACGAGGTTCTCGGTGGCCGAGAGGGTCTCGTCGACGGATGCGTACTGGCCGGTGACGCCGATGAGCTGGCGCACGATCTGCGCCTCCTTCATCACGTCGTGCCCGAAGACCGTCGCGGTGCCCGCGTCGGGCTTGAGGAGTGTGGCCAGCATGCTGATGGTGGTGGTCTTGCCCGCGCCGTTCGGCCCGAGCACGCCGTAGACCGTGCCGGGCCGCACGAGCAGGTCGACGCCGTCGACCGCGCGGTTGTCGCCGAACGTCTTGACGAGACCGTGCGCCTCGATGGCCCAGTCGGCATTGCGGCCGGAATCATGCCGTTGTGCGTTCATGCGCGTCTCCTTTCGTGGATGCTTTGCGCGCCGGGTGGCGCACTGAAGTCGTGATTCAGCATGCGGGCAGCCGCTTTCGCGGCACTTACACCCCGCTTACACGCGCTTTCCGGCGCTGTCTCCTTAAGCTCAAGTCGCAGTTTTCGTCGTTATGCCGTCGGGATTGCGACAAGAACTGCGACGTGAACAGGTGCGGGCGTCCGAGGCTCATTCGTCGCGGTCGGCCAGCCGCTCGCGCTCGACCCGGCCGATCAGGCCGTCGCGGTCGACGCCTGCATACTCGAGCGCACGAGCGACCGTTCCGACATTGGCCGTGATCACGCCATAGAGCACGTCGAGTTCCGCGCGTCTACGCCGCCCTCGGCCAAGCGGCTGCGCCCGGCGGAACGCCTCCCGCGTCGCCGACGCCCACCCGGGGCGGGTCGGTCGCGGTGTCGCGTTCAGCAGCGACTCGTCCAACTCGTGGATGCCCACGACGGCGAGCGACCTCGCCCGCTCCGTGTCGAGCGCGCGATCGAGCGACTCGTAGTCGAGGCCGACACCGGCCAGGATGCCTGCAGCAAGCGAGTCATCCTCCGACGCGAGCGCGAGCAGCAGATGCTCCGGCTCGACGGTGACCGAGCCACGACGCTGGGCCTCGGAGAACGCGGTGACGACGACCGAACGGATCTGCTGGGGAACGGGGAAGTCATCCACGGCGCCTCCTCAGCTCGATGTCGGCATCCGCGACACGTTTGAGGTGCTTCTTGTGCACGGCCTGGCGCGTCACGCCGAGAGCTTCGGCGACGAGCCCCCAGCTCCAGCCGTCGCGTAGCGCGTGCTCGACGGCGGCATCCTCGAGCCGGTCGGCGAGGTCGCGAAGGGCGACAACGGCGGCGAGCTCATCTGCGACGCCGCCGGTGGGCGGGGGGATGCGTACTGGATTCATACTAAGCAACATAAGTTGCTACAGGAATCCCGTCAACCTAGGTTGCTTAACTTCCAGCGTTCCTTCGGCTAAGCAACCTCGGTTGCTCTCACGACACGACAGCGCATCCAAGGTCCGCGTCGAGTTCGCGTCGTGTTTCGTCGTGTTTCGCGGCCGGTGCGGGAGGCGGCATCCGGAACCTAGCGTGGACGGGTGACCGATCTCTCCGTGCCCGTCTCCACGCGCGGATCCGCGCAGCGCCTCCCCTTCACTGGTAGCGCGACGGCCCGACGGCACCTCGTGTCGACGGAGGAGCTCGCACAGCTGCTTGATCAGGACGAGCGCGAGGCACGACTCGTGGTCGTCGACGCCACGGTCGTGCAGGTGCAGGGCTTCGACGGGCATCCCGCATACGTCACAGGTCACGAGCAGTACCTGGTCGGCGGTCACATCCCGGGTGCGGTCTTCGCCGATCTGCTCGAAGAGTTCAGCGACGCGCAAGGGCCATTCGGCTTCGCCCGTCCGGATGCCGACCGATTCGCCCGCGGCGCAGTCGGGCTCGGCGTCGACGCCGACACGTTCGTGGTGGTGTACGACGACTCGGTCGGTCAGTGGGCGGCCCGACTGTGGTGGTTGTTCCGCTCGTTCGGGCACGAGTGCGTCGCCGTGCTCGATGGCGGTCTGCGCAAGTGGGCTGCGGAGGAGCGACCGCTCGAGATCGGGCACGTGACGCCGACGCCCTCGTCGGGCTACGTGGCCGCCGAAGGCGAGGGGTTCTGGGTGGACAAGGAGCGGGTGCTGCGTGCTGTCACCGGCCAGCAGCCCGCTCTGCTGGTCTGCGGCCTGCCGCCCCGGGAGTTCACCGGCGAGAGCGGTCACCGCCCACGACTCGGGCACATTCCCGGCAGCGTCAGCGCTCCGGCGTCACGACTCGTCGATCGCGCGACGAACGCACTGCTGCCCGACGACGCGCTGCGCGCCCTGCTCGCGGATGCCGTCGCCTCCCCCGATCCGGTCGTCGCGTACTGCGCGGGCGGTGTGGCCGCCTCGGCCGACGCTCTCGCGCTCGCCGTGCTCGGCCGAGATGACGTGGCGGTGTACGACGGCTCGCTCAACGAATGGGCCGCGGACCCCGACGCACCGTTGGAAACCGTCCCGGCCGCCGGCTAGGGCTGCTTACAGCCTGTTCACCGCGGCGACCCGCAACACCGCTGCTCCCTCCGCGTCCGAGGCGCCGAGGTCCACCTCTGCGGCGATCCCCCAGTCGTGGTCGCCCGCAGGGTCCGCCAGGATCTGCCGCACCCGCCACATGCGCGCCTCGTCGTGCAGCGCCGAGGCATCCTCGACGATGAGCATCGCCGCGCTGCGAGCGTTCGCGTCGGTGCCGATCGAGTCGTGCTCGGCGTAGTACGCGTCGAGGGCGTTCGCCCAGGCATCCTCGCCGAAGTCCGGGTCGAGCTCGCCCAGCTTGTCTGCGCGGTCCAGCGCCGCCCACTGCACTCGGCGGAACAGCTCGTTGCGCACGAGCACGAGGAACGCCCGCCGGTTCGAGGTGAGCGTGCGCGGGGCGGGCGGGACGATCGCGGTCTCTGCGGCGTGCCTGGCGGCATCCGGATGCACTAACTCCTCCCACTCGTCGAGCAGGCTGGAGTCCACCTGCCGCACCAGCTCGCCGAGCCACTCGATCACGTCGCGCAGCTCGTCGTTCGCAGCTTTGTCGGGCACGGTCTGCCGCAGCGCCCGGAACGCGTCGGAGAGGTAGCGCAGCACGACGCCTTCGCTGCGCGCGAGGTTGTAGAACGAGACGAACTCCGCGAACGTCATCGCCCGCTCGTACAGGTCGCGGACGACCGACTTCGGGCTGAGTTCGAAGTCGCGCACCCACGGCTGACTGGAACTGTACGTCTCGAACGACTGCTGAAGGATGCCCTCCAGCGGCTTCGGCCAGGTCACCTCCTCGAGCAGCTCCATGCGTTCGTCGTACTCGATGCCCTCCGCCTTCATCGCGGCGACCGCCTCGCCGCGGGCGAGGTGCTGCTGGGCCAACAGCACGGGACGCGGGTCGTCGAGCGTCGCCTCCACGACCGAGATGATGTCCAGGGCGTAATCGCCGCTGCCGACGCCCTGCTCGGTTGGCCCCTGGTTCGGCGAGAACAGTTCGAAGGCGGCGAGCGCGAACGGCGACAACGGCTGGTTCAGCGCGAAGTTGGGCTGCAGGTCGACCGTGAGGCGAGGGATGCCGTCGGTGTCCTTCTCGACGACGCCCGCCGTCACCAGCGTGCGGTAGATGCCGAGGGCGCGCCGGGCGAGCTCGAGCTGGCGTTTCCACGGTTCGTGGTTGTCGAACACGAGCGACCGCACGTTGCCGAACACGTCGCCGCCTCGGCCGATGACGTTGACGATCATCGCGCTCGTGATCTGCAGGTGCGGAGTGAGCGTCTCGGGCTCGGCCTCGATGAGCCGGCGGAACGACGGCTCACCCCAGGAGACGAAGCCCTCCGGGGCCTTCTTGCGCACGATCTTGCGCTTCTTCTTCGGATCGTCGCCCGCCTTCGCGACGGCCCTGGCGTTCTCGATGTCGTGCTCGGGCGCCTGTGCGACGACGGTGCCAGCGGTGTCGTAGCCGGCGCGTCCGGCCCGTCCGGCGATCTGGTGGAACTCGCGCGCGGTCAGCTGCCGCATCTTCGTGCCGTCGTACTTGGTGAGCGCGGTCAGCAGCACGCTGCGGATCGGAACGTTGATGCCAACGCCCAGCGTGTCCGTTCCGCAGACGACCCTGAGCAGACCGCGCTGGGCGAGCTGCTCGACGAGCCTGCGGTACTTCGGCAGCATGCCGGCGTGGTGCACGCCGATCCCGAGCCGGAGCAGTCGGGAGAGGGTCTGACCGAACCCGGTCGCGAACCGGAATCCACCGATGGCGTCCGCTATCGCATCCCGCTGCTCTCGGCTGGCGATGGATGCCCCGGCCAGCGCCTGGGCACGCTCGAGGGCGTCCTTCTGCGAGAAGTGCACGACGTACACGGGGGCCTTGCCGGCATCCAGCAGCTCCTGGATCGTCTCATGCACCGGTGTCAGCGCGTACGAGTAGTCCAGCGGCACGGGACGCTCGACACCCGTCACCGCCACGGTCTCGCGCCCGGTGCGCCGCGACAGGTCGTCGGCGATGCCGCTCACATCGCCCAGGGTCGCGCTCATCAGCACGAACTGCGCACGCTCCAGAATGAGCAGAGGCACCTGCCACGCCCAGCCGCGGTCGGGGTCGGCGTAGAAGTGGAACTCGTCCATCACGACCTGGTCGACGGGCGCATCGGGCCCCAGCCGCAGGGCGAGGTTCGCCAGGATCTCCGCCGTGCAGCAGATGATCGGCGCATCAGCGTTCACCTGCGAGTCGCCGGTCATCATGCCCACGTTCTCGGCACCGAATGTGTCGGCCAGGGCGAAGAACTTCTCGGAGACGAGCGCCTTGATCGGTGCGGTGTAGAACGTGCGGCGACCGTCCGCGAGAGCTGCAGCGTGCGCTCCGACGGCGATGAGGGATTTGCCGGTGCCGGTGGGCGTCGACACGATCACGTTGGCACCGGAGACGATGCCGATCAACGACTCCTCCTGTGCCGGGTAGAGCCTGAGGCCGCTCTCTCCCGCCCACTCGACGAAGACCTCGAACACCTCGTCGGGCGAGGCGAGTCCGCGCACCCTCTCGTCGAGGCG
>NZ_JBQCIE010000136.1:0-71870 GCF_051954055.1 Humibacter sp.
GTGGGTGAGCAGACGGTCGTCGAACTCGACCTGTTTCGGCCCGCAAATCAAGATCCCCACGTGTGCCTCCCGGACAGATCATATGGCCGGAAAGCGAACATAGCCGAAATGCGAATATGTGCCGCTCGACCGCACGGTCGACGAGTGGGACAAGACGATCGCGACGAACCTCAGCGCGTACTTCCACCTCGTGAAGGCGGCGCTCCCGCACATGTCGTCCGGCGCATCCATCATCGGAACGTCGTCGGTGAACTCGGACGCGCCGTCGCCCACGCTGATGCCGTACGCGGCGACGAAAGCGGCGATCGCGAACATGACGGCGTCGCTGGCGCAGCTGCTGGGGGAGCGCGGCATCCGTGCGAACAGCGTCGCGCCTGGGCCGGTGTGGACGCCGCTGATCCCGTCGACGATGCCCGCGGAGCACGTGGAGAAGTTCGGCGGCAACACACCGCTCGGGCGCCCGGCGCAGCCCGCTGAGCTCGCACCCGTGTACGTGCTCCTGGCCAGCGACGAGGCGTCGTACATCTCGGGCGCGCGCGTCGCGGTCACCGGGGGACGTCCCATCCTCTGACGCGACGAAACCCCGATCGAGTCGGGCCTCCGGCAAGGGAGGCCCTTCAGGGAGCAACGATGATCGATCAGAACGAACTCGTCCGCGTCCTGTCCGGCGACGGCACGTACACGTTCGCATACCTCGACGGCCACGGCGACGAACCGACGCCGGCCGAGCACAGCAGGCGCCACGCCCTGCTCGACGAGCTGCGCAAACGCGGCGCGCCGGAGCCGGATGTGCAGGCCGTCGACGAGACGGTGGCGACGGATGCCGGCATCCCGAGTCCCTCGGTTCTCTATCTGCTCGTGCGCGACGGGCGGGTGGAACTGGCCGAGCGGTTCGTGGGCGAAAGGCTCGGACCGGAGCAGATCGGATACCAGCGGGTGCCCCCTGTGCTGCCGCTGCTCCGGCACGCAGCTGCCGACATCCGGTACGTGCTCGTCGAGGCAGGCAGGGAGGGTGCACACCTGCGCGTCGAGACGTGGGGACGCGCGGGAACCGACGAGGCGGCGGAGGTGCAGGGTCGGACGGACAGCCTGCCCAAGGTGCAGGCCGGCGGCTGGTCCCATCGCCGCTACCAGATGCACTCCGAGGAGATCTGGAAGCAGACGCAGTCCGAGGTGGACGACGCGCTCGAACAGCTGGTCCTCGAGCACCGGCCGAGCTTCGTCGTGATCGCCGGGGATGTTCGCGCCAGACAGCTGCTCGAAGACCAGCTCGGGCCGTCCACGCGAGCGCTTCTCGTCGACGTCGACGCGCACACGAAGGCGGAGGGAGCCGATGACGAGGCGCTCGACGAAGCGATCTCCGCTGCGGTGGACCAGCACCTGCGCCGAGACATCGATGAAGCGCTCGATCGCGCCGCTGTGGACAACGGGGCGAACGGCGCTCGTGGGGTCGCCGACGTGGTCGCTGCACTCCGGCAGGCGCAGGTCGACACGCTCGTGCTGAACGCGCGGGAGCTCGGTGTCGACGGCACGCTCGAGGCTCTGGATGCCGAGCCCTGGGTCGCGCATGACGTCGACGACCGACTGGGCGCGAACGTCATCGAGCAGGTCTCGATCGCCGAGGGCCTGGCCAGGGCCGCTGTGCTGACCGGGGCGAGCGTGCTCGTGCAGGAGGTCGACGAGCCGGCGGAGGGGGAGCCGATGCCCGAGCGGCCGGAGCCCCAGCCAGTTGCGGTACTGCGTTGGCCGCGCGAGGCGAGCGAGGACTCCGCCTAGGCGGTCACCACATCGCGGAGGAGGCGCCGCAGGAGCTGGCGGCGTGCGTCGTGTCGTTCCTGAGTGAGCACGTGGGATGATCGCATCTCGTGAGCCTGCCCCTCCCGCCCGCGTCGCGCGCCGCGCTCCTCGCAGCGATGGACGACCTGCACGAGGACGCCGTCGCCAGGTTCGGGGCCCTCGGGTTCCCGCGCGAGGTCGCCGAGGCATCTCTCGTCGACATCCGGCGAAAGGACGAGCTCTACGGGGAGCTCGTCGACGACGGGTGGTTGATCGATGTGTTCCACGGCCGCGTCGTCACGCTTGGTCGGCTGCAGTTCGAGACGCACGCCGCCGAACGGGGACGGGGCATCCATATTCCGGAGTCGGGACCGCTCGCGCCGGCATCCGTCGACGACTCGCTCGCGCTTGCCCAGGAATACTTCGGTGCGGGCGAGACGTACGTGTGCACCAGCTGGGTCTTCGACCCGCGGCTGTGCGCGTTGCCCGAACGGAGCAACCTGCGCGCGTTCGCCGAGCGTTTCGAAGTCGCACCGGCCGAGCCGACCGAGGCGGCCCTGCGCAGCCTGGCGAAGTTCGTGTTCCGCTCGAGCCCCGACGACATCGTGGCACGCGGTCTGGCGCCCGATCCCTCCGCTCTCGAGCGCATCGCCTACGACGTGCTCTCGCAGCGCGGAACCTGGAGCGAACCCACCGGCGTGCTGAAGGTCTAGTCCGACCCCTGCCATGTTCTGGCGCGGTCGGCAAGCGCTTCCTTTCTCAGCCGCCCTCAGGCAGCGTGCTGCATGTGGAACGACCATCGAGACGAACACTGGATGCCCTGGCGTGGGCATCCGGCTGCCTGTACGCCCTGGGCCTCGTGCTGTTCGTCATCGGCGTGCTCGCGAGCACGCTGACGCTGCTCTGGCCCGTGATCGGCCTGGTGCTCGCAGGCCTTGTGCTCTCGCTGCCGGTCGAGTTCGGCGCACGCAAGCGGCGCAAGCGAACCGGGGGTACGGATGCCAGGAGGTCGCATGTCGCATGAGCAGACGCTCTCGAAACGGTGGCTGAAGCACCGGTCTCACCGTCGGATCATCGTCATGGCGGCCGCCGGCCTGGTCGCCGGAGCAATCGCCGCGCTGTTCGGCGCGCAGGAGGATTCGCCCGTCATCGGCTGGGACGTCGCTTGCATCACGTATGTGCTGTGGGCGTGGCTGGCCGTGCGCAAGCTCAACGACGAGCAGACGCGCGAGCATGCCACGCGCGAGGATCCGACGCGAGCATCCGCCGACATCCTGCTCATCATCGCCAGCGTGGTCAGCCTGGGCGCGATCGGAGTCAGTCTCATTGCCGCCAGCTCAGGAACCAGCGTGGAGAAGGCGTTTGCGCCCGCGCTCGCCGTGCTGAGCGTCGGACTGTCGTGGCTGCTCATCCACACGCTGTTCACCCTGCGCTACGCGCGCCTGTACTACACGGAGCCAGACGGCGGGATTGACTTCAACATGAAGCAGCCTCCGCACTACGTCGACTTCGCGTACCTCGCGTTCACGGTCGGCATGACCTTCCAGGTCTCCGACACCAACCTGCACTCGCGCGAGATACGAACCGCCGTGCTCAAGCACATGCTGCTGTCGTACCTCTTCGGTTCGGTCATCCTGGCAACAACGGTGAACCTCGTTGCTGGTCTCGGCACGTCGTCCTGACCTCGGCAAGGAGCCTGACAGTGGATCGGTTGCATGAGCCCGGCAGGACCCCGTCCTCGTCGAACTCGGCGGGGCGCCGGATCTTGTTGGTTCGTCATGGTGAGAGCACGGCGAACGTGGCAGCCGCGGCCGCGGAGAACGCCGGCCTGGAGGTCATCGACGTTCAGGCGAGCGACCCGAACGTTCAGCTCTCCGAACTCGGGCGCAGGCAGACTGCCGCGGCTGCCACTGCTCTTCGCGCGCAGCTCGGTGCCGGCAGCTTGTCCAGGGACCGAGTGTGGAGCTCACCGTACCTGCGCGCCGTGGAAACCGCACGGATAGCCATGGGAACCGGTAGTGATCTCACGGCGCCTCCGATCGGTGGCGACTCATTTCTCGTTGACGAGCGGCTGCGCGACCGTGAATTGGGGATACTCGACACGCTCACCTCGCGCGGCGTCGACGTCCGGTTTCCCCAGGAAGCAGCCCGGCGGCGGTGGCTCGGCAAGTTCTATTATCGTCCGCCCGGAGGAGAGTCATGGGCGGATGTCGCCCTCCGCGTCCGGTCCTTCCTCCGGGACATCGAGTGGTGGGGTTCGGCACCGCTCGTCATCTTCACCCATGATGCCTTGGTGAGCCTGTTCACCTACGTGCTCCTGCGCCTTGACGAGGCGGAACTGATGCGCTTTCTTGCCGATCGCGTCGTACCGAACGCCTCCATCACGAGCTTCACCTCGGATGCTGAAGGACTCTGGCACCTCGACGCCTTCGGAGACGCGGGGCACGTGCAGGCGGCGGGAGTGCCGACGACCGAACACACCGGAACGGACGACGATGGCTCGTGAAGCGATAGACGTCGACGCGGCGCTCCTCCGATCATGGCCGCTTCCAGAGCCTGGCGGCTCGAAGCGCTCCCGCGGTGACGTCATGGTGATCGGAGGCGCGCGCTCCACACCCGGTGGCGTGCAACTGGCCGGGCTTTCCGCCTTACGAGTGGGCGCCGGCAGGCTGAGCCTTGGGGTTGCGGCGTCCGTCGCGGTGGGTGTCGGGGTCGCGGTGCCGGAGAGCGGGGTGCTGGCGCTCGAGGAGAGTCCCGCGGGTCAGGTGCGTGGGCGATCCGTGCGAGCCTTCCCGTGCGAGATCCGCGAGGCCGATGCTGTTCTCGTGGGCCCGGGTCTCGACGATGTGCGAGAAGCGCGACGAATGCTCTCGGCCCTGGCCGGAATGACCGGCGAGGGGAGCACCGTCGTTCTGGATGCGTACGCCCTCGGTGCCTTGGCGGGTCACCGCTCCGGACGACGGTTCCCGAACACCATCCTGAAACCGAACGAGAGTGAGGCGGAGGTATTGCTCGGGCGTTCGCTTCACGATCTGGTCGCGGACACCAGGGAATTGGCCGAGCGCTACGCGGCCGTGGTGACCTGCATGGGCGTCATCGCTGAGCCGCATGGAGCCATTTACCGAGTGCGGGAAGCAGGGCCTGGTCTAGGAACGTCCGGCAGTGGCGACGTGCTCGCCGGTGCCATCGCCGGTCTCGCGGCCCGTGGATGCATATCCCTGCATGCAGCGGTATGGGGCACGTATCTTCACGCGCGGGCGGGGAAGACCCTTGCCGCGGCTGTCGCCCCGGTCGGATACCTCGCCAGAGAGCTCTCCGATCGGCTTCCACGCGAGCTCGCCATCGCGACAGAGGGATAGCGCACGATTCCGGCTCCGGAGCTTTCTGCGCCCGGATCAGGTCAGTCGCGAGTAGAGGCGCCGCAAGCCATCGATCCCGCCCTCCGTGAACGCACGTCGTTGCCGACTTGCGCCGTTGCCGTGTTCCAGCACGTCGGCAACCGCGGATGCCACGAGTTCGCGGTCGCCGTAGGCATCCAGTCCTGCGGCTGCCGCATCGAGCAGGGCTGCCACGGCCTTCTCGGCCGGCACGAGCTTCGAGGTGCGAGGGTCGACGAGGTCACCCGAGACGCCGTTGCGGGCCGCGTGCCACATGGCCGCATCGAGCAGCTCTCCGGATGTCGGGAGCTCCTCACCGGCGTGCGTGACGAGCGCACGTGTCAAAGCGGCGAAGGCGACCGTCTTGGCCGGATCGAACTGGGCGTCGAAGACGCGGACCTCGACCGTCGGATACCGACGAGACGGTCTGGCCACCCAATTCAGGGTCCCCGGGTCGATCACGCCTGCGATACCCGCTAGCGCTTCCGTGCGCGCCCGGAAGTCGGCGGCATCCGTGAACCGCGGGGGCACTCCGGAGGAGGACCACCGTCGGCTATCGATCGCGCGCCAGCTGTCGAAGCCGGTGTCTTCTCGACGCCAGAACGGCGAGTTCGCAGAGAGCGCGAGCAACAACGGCAGCCAGGGACGCAACACGTTGATCCCGCGCACAGCGGCATCGTCGGAGGGGACGGCCACGTGCACGTGCAGGCCATTGATCTGGTGATCGCGGGCGACCGCACCGTATTCCGCCGCGATCCGCTCATAGCGAGGCTCGGCAGAGAACCCGCCGCCGTCGCGGACGTCGAACGGCGTACCGGTGCCTGCGGCGATGCAGTCTTGCTCTGCTGCTACGACCGCAAGCTCCGTGCGGAGAAGCCGAATCATCCGCTCGAGCTCAGCCATCGCGGTGGTCGGCAGGGTGGCGAGTTCCACTTGAGAGGCGAAGAACTCCGCCATGTGCAGACCAAGACCTTCGGCCGCGGTCATTCGACGGAGGACCGCGTCGGCCGCATCCACCGGCGCCAAGAGTGCGCGATCGAGAAGAACGAACTCCTCCTCGACCCCGACCGTCGGAACAGCCTGCGCGCGCATCACCGCACGGTATGCACAACGGGTAGCACCGTGACAACCGGTTGACGCTCGAACCCGCACCCGGCGAGGGTTCGAGCCATGACTACGCCGCCGACCCTTCCGGTCTCTCCTCGGGGTCCCGCCAGCAGTGCGCTGCTGGAGCTGTTGCCTTTTTCGCCGGATGACCGACGAACCGACATGCGCCGGGCGTCCGCCGCGATCGAGCAGGCCGCATTGAACAGCGACGACCTCTTCACCGATGACGACCTGCAGTTGGCTCTTCTGCTGCTGCAGGCGCTCTCGTATGGGTCCCTTCCCGCGCTGGATGGCCGGTGGGAGTGGGAGCCGGATGCCGTCACTGCGCGTCGTGGGATCGAGCGCGAGTTCGAGAGAGCCTTGCGTGATCGCGTCGGCGAGTTCGAGCTGCCCGAGCCGAACGCGGAGGCTGTGGCGACGCACCTCTTCACGCTGACCGGCGAAGACGACGGGCCGAGCGTCGCGAGGTATCTCGCGAAGTCCGCGACGGACGAGCAGGCGCGCGAGTTCGTCATCCAACGATCCATCTACACCCTCCGCGAGGCCGACCCGCACTCTTGGGCGATCCCTCGGCTGACCGGACGCGCGAAGGCCGCGCTCGTCGAAGTGCAGTCGGACGAGTACGGTGGGGGCCGTCCTGGGCGCATCCACGCCGCCATCTTCGCCGGCACCATGGATGCGCTCGGGCTGGACAGCGAGTACGGCGCGTATCTGGATGCAGTGCCGGCCGTGACGCTCGCGTCATTCAACATGATGTCGATGTTCGGCCTGAATCGCCGACTCAGGGGCGCGATCGTCGGACACCTGGCGGCGTTCGAAATGACCTCGTCTGTCCCCAATCGGCACTACGGCAACGGCTTCCGTCGCCTCGGCTACGGCAGAGATGTCACGTGGTACTTCGACGAGCATGTGGAAGCCGATGCAGTGCACGAGCAGATCGCGGGCCGCGACCTCGCCGGCGGACTTGCCGAGGCGCATCCCGAGCTGCTGCACGACATCGTGTTCGGCGCACGAGCGTGCCTGTACGCCGATGGCCTTGTCGGCAGGCATTTGCTCGAGCGGTGGGAAGAAGGGGCGTCATCGCTGCGCGACACCACGAAGGTGCCGGCATGACGGGTTCGGGGAAGGATGAGACGCTGATCGTCGCGTGCACCGACGGTCCGCTGCTCGTGCGTGGTCCCATTCGGATCCAATCCTCCGACGGCACGCCGATCACACCCACCCGCCGCACGGTCGCGCTCTGCCGCTGCGGCGTCTCGACGATCAAGCCGTTCTGCGATGGCTCGCACAAGCTCGTGCATTTCCACACCGAGCCGGTGCCCGAGCCCGAAGACGCCGAGTAGGCGAAACACGACGATGACCGATGACATCGGGTCGAGCGAACGCCTGGAGGATGCTCCGGCGCCCGACGATCCGCGCAAGCCGAAGACGCCACCGAGACTGCACAAGCCGTCGTGGACGTACGCGCTGCGCAGGGCGATGCGCGAGTTCGTCTTCGATCAGTGCATCGACAGTGCTGGCGCTCTCACGTATTTCGGTGTGCTCGCGCTCTTTCCGGGACTGCTCGCTGTGTTCTCCATTCTCGGAGTCGTGGGAGAAGGATCGAAGGCCACGAGCACCGTGTTGTCGCTGGTGAAACAGGTCGTCCCAGGATCCACGGCCGAGGTGATCAAGGGCCCGCTGGAGCAGTTCGCCCGCTCACCGGTGGCGGGCGTCGCCCTGGTCACCGGCATCGTGCTGGCCATCTGGACGGCATCCGGTTACGTCGGCGCATTCGCCCGCGCGATGAACCGCATCTACGAGATCGACGAGGGGCGTCCGTACTGGAAGAAGAAGCCTGCCCAGCTCCTGGTCACCCTCATTCTCATCGTCCTGGTGATCGTGATGATCCTGACGCTGGTCATCTCCGGCCCGGTCACGGATGCCGTCGGCAACGCCCTGGGAATCGGCCCTGCGCTCAAAATCACCTGGTCCATTGTGAAGTGGCCGATCCTTGCCGCAGCGGTGATCGTGGCGATAGCGATCCTCTACTACGCCACACCGAATGTGAGGCAGCCCAAGTTCCGGTGGACGACCGTCGGGGGCGCGTTCGCGTTCAGCTTGATCGTCATCGCCTCGGTCGGCTTCGGCTTCTATGTCGCCAATTTCTCGCACTACAACAAGTCGTACGGATCGCTCGCGGGCATCATCATCTTCCTCATCTGGCTGTGGATCGCGAACAACCTCCTTCTCCTGGGTGCGGAGTTCGACTCGGAGCTCGAACGTGGCAGGGAACTTCAGGGCGGAATCAAAGCCGAAGAGCAGATCCAGTTGCCACCACGCGACGTCGAGCAGAGTGAGAAGAACGCCGAGAAGGAGGAGAAGGAGATCGGGTCCGGGCGCTCTCTACGGGAGTCGCGCGGCCGTGATCGGAGCCGCGGCGAGGACGACTGACCTGAAGATCGGCTCAGTTTGGGCGACTCGCAAGGGGGTTGCCACCGGTCCGTCCAGCATCGATGCTTCCGATAACCAAGGAGCAGAATGTCGACACAGTCCAAGCCCCAACCTGCGGCGTCAGACGAAGCAGGTTCCCGTCCTGGCGAAGAGAACCAGCCGAGCAGGAATCCGTTCGTCCGCTTCCTCCGCGTGCTCGGCCCGGGGCTGGTCACCGGTGCTGCGGATGACGACCCGTCCGGCATAGCCACCTACGCGCAGGCCGGGGCCACGTACAGTAACGGGCTGCTGTGGACGGTTCCGGTGACGCTGCCGATGATGATGGCCGTGCAGGAGATCTGCGACCGCACCGCGCTGGCCACAGGTGACAGCTTCGGCAAGCTCATTCGTCGCAAGTTCCGCAAGGGCGCACGTATCGCCATCATCGTCCTCGTCGTCGCCCTCATCGTGGCGAACTGCCTCAACCTCTCCGCCGACCTGATGGCCATCGGGCAGGGAATGGAACTGATCCACGCAGGACCAGCACCACTGTGGTCGGCGATTGCAGGCGTGGGCATCGCCGTCGCGCTGATGGCGGGGTCGTTCGAGTGGATCGGACGCATCTTCAAGTGGCTATGCCTGGCGTTGCTGGTCTATGTCGGCGTGCTCTTCGTCGCGCACGTGAAGTGGGGCGATGTTCTCCTTGGGCTAGTCGGCGGGCAGTTCCGGTTCACGCCGGCATACTTCGGGCTGGCAGTCGCCGTGTTCGGTACCACGATCAGTCCGTACATGTTCTTCTGGCAGACCGCGCAGCGCATCGAAGAGGGCCGCGACGAGAAACTCAAGGGTGAGCACGCGCCCGCGCTCTCGGACCGCAGCCGCGGAGGCGCCAAGCGGCGCCTGCGCAGCGGTCGCGTCGACGTGTTCACGGGCATGGTGTTCAGCGTGTTGATCATGTTCGCGATCATCGCTGCCACCGCCGCGACGCTGGGCGCCCATCACAAGACGGTGACGAGCGCCGCCGAGGCGGCGAAGGCGCTCGAGCCCATCGCGGGCACCTGGGCCGGTGCACTTTTCGCGATCGGATTCATCGGTTCCGGCATCCTCGCGGTGCCGGTGCTCGCGGCATCCGGATCGGCGGGCCTCGCCGCCCTGCTCGACAAAAAATGGGGCCTCGACAAGAGCCCGAAGAAGGCGCCCATCTTCTACCTGCTGCTCGGCGTCGGCATCGTGGCGGGCACCATTCTGGCGATCTTCGTGAGCAACCCCATCCAGCTGCTCGTGCTTTCAGCGCTGGTCAACGGCATCGCCGCAGGACCATTTCTCGTGATCATGATGCTGATCGGGCGAGACCGACGCATCATGGGCAAATACCGCAACGGATGGCTGTCGCAGACGATCGGATGGATCGCCACCGTGGTCATGTGCATCGGCGGCGCCTACGGCATCTGGTACACGATCGCGGGAGGATGACGGATGGAACCCGCGACCTTCGAGGGCCGCCGCGGTGGGCGTGATGAGACGCGCGACGAGCGTGCCGACCGCAACTGGCAGGAGCTCGTACAGGAGCTACGCGTGACGCAGACCGGCACGCAGATCCTTTCCGGGTTCCTGCTGACCGTAGCGTTCCAGTACGGGTTTCAGCACCTCGGTGGCTACCAGAAGATCATCTACCTCTGCCTCATCGTGCTCGCAGCAGCAACCACGGCCGTCGGTCTGCTGCCGGTCGCGCTGCACCGCGCGCTGTTCCGGCGCAAGCGCAAGGAATGGCTGGTGACACAGGGCAATCGGATGCTCGTGCTCGCCCTCATCCTCGTCGCCGCGCTCACCTCGGGCGTGGTGTTCTTCCTGTTCGACGTCGTCGCGTCGCTGCTCGCCGGCGTCATCGCGGGCGTGCTGGTCGCCCTTGCGATGGCCGTCTGGTTGCTGGTCTTCCCGCTCGCCTTCAGACGATCGGGCAGTGTGCCGTTAGAGGACCAAGGAAAGGGCTGACCATGATCGACTTCGCAAAAGACATCGCTGACAACGGCGCACAGGACGACACCATGGCGACCGTAGAACGGGTCGTCCAGGATCTGCTGGAAGACATCGAGCACGGGCGAGTACGCGGCGATACGGCCGAGATTCTCGACGAGCGGCTGAGGGCGGAGCACATCGAATTACGCCCCGAGGCCCTCGACGCGCTCGCCGACGACGTCGAGGAGGAAGCATCCCGGTGAGCAGGTGCTCCGCTGAGCCGTCGATGTCGCTGCGGTGGCTCAGGCGGTGGTCGACGCGTCGTAGATGACTCGGCTGTCGGCCCGGACGACGACGTGGAACTCGACAGGCCGCGGCCAGGTGTGCGCGAAGGTCCACACCGCGATGTTCTCCGTGCCCGTGCCGCCGGAGCTCACAGAGAAGTCGGTACGCAACGCACCGCCGGCCACCGGCCGCACATCCACATTCATCCGCGCCGCTCGACGGGTGGCGGGTTGCGAGCCGGTTGCGGTGCCCGAACTCAGTGAACGCTCGTAGTCGGCGAGTTCAGCCTCGAACGTGTCATCCCTCCGAAAGAAGACGACGACCGCGAGCCGACCGTAATAGGAAGAAGCGTCGACCGCCTCAACCCAATAGTCCTCTTCATATTCCATGGAAACCGCCGCACAATCCCCGAGAGTGGACGTGTCAGCGGGTCCGGGCTGAGCAACATCTACTTACGCCATACCACCAGGTTCCAAGACTCGCAACCACACGAATCCGTAGCCGCCGAGTGCGTCTCCGTGCCACTCTTCTCCCAGGAGCGTGGTGGTGCGCAGGTCGAGCCGGATCGGCTGCGGCATGGCGCTGAGGTTGTGCAGCGTGACGGTGTCGCACGGTGATGTCTTGTCCCAGGTGCGCAGGGCCAGCACCCGCGGCGCGCCGGGCAGAGCGACGCGACGGGCTTGAAGGATGCCGAGACAGGCATCCGCTCGCAGCCTCGCCAGAGTGCGCGCGAGAATGAGATGCGACCGCGGGTCCCCTTGCTGCCGCTCCACATTCACCCGGGCGAAATCGTACGGACCGGAGCGCTGGGCGGGCAGGACGAACGGCGCGTCTGCCCGGTCGCTGAATCCACCGGCCGGCGCATCCGCCCACTGCATGGTCGGTCTGCCGGCCCCGCGGCCCTCCACCGAGAGGTCGTCGCCGATTCCGAGCTCCTGTCCCTGCAGGAGCAGGGGAACGCCGGGCAACGCGGCAAGCAGGCTCAGCGTCATGCGGAACCGCTGTGGATTGCCCATCATCGGTGTCCAGCCGCGCCGCAAGCCACGGCCGTAGAGCAGCATCTCCGGATCGGGTGCGAACGCGGTGAAGACCTCGCGGCGTTCCTCGTCGGTGAGTTGTTGCAGGTCGAGCTCGTCCGCGTTGCGCATGAAGTTCACCCGCGCCGGCGGAGGCACCGCGGTGTCGAGGCTCTCGAGAGCGAGGTAGATGGCGTCCGGGTTCTCGCGCGTGAGGGCGAGGAACACGTTGTTGTTGAGCGCGAAGTCGAGCACGGCATCCATCTGTCCGCCGTGCACGAGAGGAGCCATGGCAACGGGGTGGACGTCCGCCTCGCCGACCAGCACCACGTCGCCGCGCACCTCGGCGAGCCGGCTGCGCAGGCGCTGGAAGAAGACTCTGTCGTCTACCTCCGTGCCGAGAGTGGGCTTTTTGGTGACCGCGGGGATTGCGGCATCCAGCCGGAAGCCGTCGACGCCGCGCTCCAACCACGTCGTTCCGATGCGAACGATCTCCTCGAACACCTCGGGGTTGGCGAGGTTGAGGTCGGGCTGGAACTCGTAGAACTGGTGGTGGTACCAGCCGTGCGCCGCCTCGTCATAGGTCCAGACGTCGTTCTCCTCACCGGGGAACACGTTCACGTCGTTCGGCACGTCGACCGGCTCGTCGGCCCACACGTAGTAGTTGCCGTACCGGGATGAACGATCCCGCCGGCCCTCCTGGAACCAGCGGTGGTGATCGGAGGTGTGATGGATGACCAGGTCGACAAGCACGGAGATGCCGCGGCGGTGACACTCCCGCACCAATGCCTCGAAGTCGTCGACATCGCCGAAGCGCTCGTCGACGCCGACGTGATCGTCGACGTCGTATCCGTTGTCCCGCCGCTCGCTCGGGTAGAAGGGGAGGAGCCAGACCCACGAGACGCCGAGCTCGGCGATGTAGTCGAGGCGCTCGAGCACGCCAGGGAGGTCGCCGATGCCGTCGCCGTTCGAGTCACGGAACCGCGGAACATCCACTCCGTAGAGGTAGCCGTTATGCGGCCAGGCCGATTCACTCATGTCAAGGCCTCGATCCTGGGCATCTCAACCTCGAAGCTGTATGCATGCGCCGAATCGTCTACGCAGGAACTGTCTTCTACACCGGCGACAGCATCGCCGAGGCACTCCTCGACTATGCGCGCGCACTTGCGTCGCGAAGGCTGGCCGATGCCGTGTTCGTTCCCGGACGCCTCACGAGCGGCGAGGTCGATCAGATCGAGGTGCTGATCGGTCCCTCCAGTCAACTCGTCAGCGAACCCGTCGAGGAGTATGGCCCCGACATCGAAGACGACCCGACGGTCGCCGAACTCCAGAACAGAACGGAGCGGATCGACGCTCTGCCGGCGGGAGAGTGACGTATCAGGTCGTGCGCGACCGGAGATGCTCCGGCCGTCGGGTATTCGCGGTGCCATCAGAAAAACGGTAGGCGCGACCGGTGCTTCTCGGGGATGCCTTGACAAGACATCCGGGGTTCGCATTCACCCTGCCGCAAAGACGGCAACGGTGGAATCATCGGTACATGGGCTATTTGGTGTACAACGATCGTGCCCAGTACCGCTTCGACGACCGCACCCTGTCCCACCTCAAGATCGCGATCACGTCGAAGCTGCGGCTGCAGGAAGGCTTTCTGCTGAGTTGGCGTGTCGCTCCCGAAGACGGTGGCGGACGTATCAGCATCTGGTTGAGCCCATCCATCCAGTTACAGTTCATCTTCACCGAGCCGACGCCGCCGCCGCTGAATCCGCAGTGGCTCGAGGCGCTGGGGCGCTCGTCGCATGGCCTTCGCGGAATGGTCGTGATGACCGAGGACGAGGCGGAGCTTGTCGGGTCGGGTCCGGCTACCGATCCGGAGGTGCAGCAACGGATCCGGATGGTGCTCGACGAGGTGAGCTCGCCGCTTCCGCAGCGCGAGGTGCCGGCCCCATAACGGGGCCCTTGAGCAGACTCTGCAACACTCCGCGCGTCGTCGCCCGTACCAGCGCGCGCGACTTAGCGTGAGCAAATGGACGACATCGAGCCGACTCCCGAGCAGTTGCTGGCTGCTCTGGATGCCAGCGAGCTCGTCGAGTCCGTCACCGCGCTGAGCGAATCCCAGCGCGGCGACCTGCTCGAGCGGGTGGCTCTGCTGGTGGGCGCCAACCGATCCCTCAGCGTCGAGGAGTTCCGCAGCGAGCTCACCGACATCCTCGACTCAGGACCCACCTTCCACGCCGTGCTGCACGGTGGGCAGTTCGACGGTCAGGTGATGGAGCTCGATCCCGAGGACTTCGACGCCGACATGATCTGCGCAGCGGTGGACGAGACGGATGCCGCCGAGACGGATGCCGGTGACGGCACGGTTTCGCACGCATCCGGTGCGCTGCCGTCGCTGTACCGCCTCAGCGCGGGCGAGCCCGGCCCCGGCGCGACGGTGCACTACGAGTACGGCGGTCTGGTCTCGGTCGACGACGCCGCCTGACGCGCGCGAAGCGTATGTGGTTCCGCACAGGTTGAGCGCCCTACGGTGCCCTAGTGTGGTCCGGTGGCAGCACCGAGGAATACGCAGCGTGGACGGCGGAGCGTCGACGCCGGCGCGTCCGAGCCCCTGCGCGCCATAGCCCGGCACGGCCGGTTGCGGCGCAAGCCGTGGGCGACGTTCGGCAAGGTCGTGGCATCCGTCGCCGTCGTCGCGTTCGTCAGCGTGCTCGGCATCGGCGGGGTCGCTGCGGCGAACCTCGTATCGGACAAGAAGCCCTCCGTGCACCTCGTCGGCGAGGAGAAGCTCGGCTCCATTCCCGACATCGGCGCGCTCGACGGTGGTGTGAACATCCTGCTCGCCGCCACAGACACCCGCACCGGGCAAGGCGACGCCTGGGGCACCACCGCCGACAGCTCTGGTGCAGGGCTCAACGACGTCACCATGCTCGTGCACCTCTCGAAGGACCACACGCACGCCACGGTCGTGAGCTTTCCGCGCGACCTGATGCTTTCCATTCCCAAGTGCCCGGACGGCAAGGGCGGCTGGAACAGCGCGATGTCGTCGCAACCGCTGAACACGACGCTCTCCTACGGTGGCGTCGCGTGCACGGTGCTGACCATCGAGCAGTTGACCGGCATCGACATCCCGTTCGCCGGCGTCGTCGACTTCGAGAGCGTTGTGGCGATGTCGAACGCCGTCGGCGGCGTGCCGGTGTGCATCACCGGCGGAGGCATCCACGACGAGCACACGAGCCTGGACCTGCCGGACGGCACTTCGGTTCTGGAGGGGATGCAGGCGGCCGAGTTCCTGCGCACCCGATACGGTGTGGGCGACGGATCCGACCTCGGGCGCATCAGCAACACGCAGGTGTTCCTGTCGTCGCTCGTGCGCACGGTGATGACGCCGAAGACCCTCACCAACCCGGTCAAGATGTGGGGCCTCGTGAAGGCGGCCCAGCAGCACATCCAGTGGTCGGACTCGCTGAACAACGTGACGACGCTGTACCAGATCGCGATGGCCGGCAAGGACCTCAAGTACGACAACATCACGTTCGTGCAGTACCCGGTCGGAAGTGACTCCGAAGATCCGGGCAAGGTCGTCGCCGACCACTCGTCGGCCGACGTGCTGATGCAGGCGGTCAAGAACGACCAGCCGATCCAGCTGACGGGCGGGACCGGCGTCGGCGCGGTGGGGCCGACGGGCACGCCGGCGCCATCGGATGCTTCAAGCGGTTCGAGCACGCCGTCCGGCGGGTCAACCGCCGGCAGCGGCGGCTCCGGGTCGGGCAGCACAGCGGTCGCGCTGCCGCAGGACGTCACTGGTCAGACGGCCGCCACCCAGACCTGCTCGAAGGGAAACAACTGACTGAGGCGAGAGCAGAGCGAGCTTGCTCGCTCTGCCGAGCCGATGGAGGTTGTTGAGCGGCGAAGCCGCGAACATAACTAGAACAGCGTCGGCGCGTCCTCTTCGATGGCGCCCTCGAGTCCGAGTAGGAATCGCTTGCGTTCGAGGCCGCCCGCGTACCCGGTGAGGCTTCCGTCGGCGCCGACCACGCGGTGGCACGGTACGGCGATCGACAGCGGATTGTGCCCGACGGCCTGACCGACCATCCTGGCCAGCGACCGGTCGCCGAGCTGCTCGGCGATGCCGCCGTACGTGAGGGTCTCGCCGTACGGGATCTGACGCAGGATGCCCCAGACCCGCTCCTCGAAGTCGCTCCCGTTGGCGCGCATCGCGAAGTCGAGCGTGTCGCGGCCGCCGTCGAGGTAGTCGTGCAGCTGCTCGACCGCGGCCGCGATGGCCGGGTCGGAGCCGTGCGACACCTCCGGTCCGAACGCGGAGCGATCGGGCTTCGTCCAGTGTCCCGGGTAGTAGATGCCGACGACGGCGTCGTCCTCCGCGACGATCGTGATCTCGCCGATGTGCTCCGAGATCTGCGGCGCCGTGACCGTGGCGTGCCGGATGCTCATGCTGAACTCCTCGCGTTCGTTCCTCTTCATTGTGCGTAACGCTTGGGCGGAATGAAACGTGAGTAGAGTCGGCGACGTGTCGCAGGCGTCCGTCTCGTTCTGGTATTCGCAGGTGCCTACGCCGGAGCCGCGGCTGCCGCTGCGGCACAGCACCCGAGCGGATGTCTGCATCGTCGGCGCCGGGTTCACCGGCCTGTGGACGGCGTACTACCTGAAGAAGGCGCAGCCGTCGTTGCGGGTCGCCGTGCTGGAGCAGCGGTTCGCGGGGTACGGGGCGTCGGGTCGTAACGGCGGATGGCTGACCAACTCCGTCACCGGGGGCCGCGAGCAGTACGTGAAGACGCACGGGCGCGAGGGTGCCCAGGCGATGCAGTCAGCGATGACCTCGACCGTGCACGAGGTGATCCGAGTCGCCGAGGCGGAGGGCATCGACGCGGACATCACGCTCGGCGGCGAGCTGAACGTCGCACGCAACCGGGCGCAGCTGGCCCGGCTGCACGAATGGGCCGACGGCGAAGCCGAGTGGGCGGATGTCGACGCGCGGCTGCTCGATGCGGCGCAGGCATCCGCTCGCATCGCCGTCGCGGACACGCTCGGCGGGGTGTGGCAGCCGCACTGTGCTCGCATCCAGCCGGCGAAGCTCGTGCGCGGATTGGCCGACGTGGTGATCTCGCTCGGCGTCGAGCTGTACGAGAACACGCCGGTGACCGCGATCGAGCCGCGCAGCGCGGGGCACCGGCCTCGTGCGGTCACCGCACGCGGATCCGTCGAGGCCGACGTCGTCGTGCGCGCGACCGAGGGCTTCACGGCACGCATGCCCGGCGCGCACCGCGCCTGGGTGCCGTTGAACTCGTCGCTCATCGTCACCGAGCCGCTGGCCGACAGGCAGTGGGATGCCATCGGCTGGGCGAACCGCGACACCCTCGGCGACCTCGCCCACGTGTACGTGTACGCCCAGCGCACCGCAGACGGACGCATCGCGTTCGGCGGCCGCGGCGTTCCTTACCATTTCGGTTCGCGATTCGACGCGGACGGTGCGACGCCGGAAGTGACGGTGCGCTCGCTGCGGGAACTGCTCGTGCGGTTCTTCCCCGTGCTGAGTGACGTGCGTGTCGAGCGGGCATGGTCCAGCGTGCTCGGGGTGCCGCGTGACTGGTCCGCGACGGTTGGACTGGACCGCGCGTCGGGCCTCGCGTGGGCGGGCGGATACGTCGGCACCGGCGTCACCGCCACGAACCTCGCCGGCCGCACCCTCGCCGACCTCGTGCTCGAGCGCGACAGCTCGCTCACCGCACTGCCGTGGGTCGGTCACCGCGTGCGCAACTGGGAACTGGAGCCGCTGCGCTTCATCGCCGTGAACGGCCTCTACCGCGCCTACGGCATGGCCGACCGGGCCGAGGACCGCGGCAGCACCCGCACCTCCGCGATCGCCCGCCTGGCGGACTGGGTCTCCGGACACAAGTAGGCCGCTGGCCCTACGCTCGTCCACATGGGATTCGACGCGGCATTCGACCTGGTGAACGAGTGGGTGGAGTCGGGTCGCATCCCGGGCGCGGTGCTCGGCGTGCTCGACCCGGATGAGCCGGAGCCACGGGTGCGCGCGGTCGGACTCGCGCAGCGCGAGCCCGACGAGCGCCCGATGACGACCGACACCTGGTTCGACCTCGCGTCGCTGACGAAGGTGATCTTCACGACGCCGCGCATCCTGGATGCCGCTGCTGCGGGCATCCTCGACCTCGACGGACCGATCACCCAAGTGTTGACCGAGCTGCGGCAGTTCGATCCGGAGGCCTGGCAGCGCCGCATCACCCTGCGCGACTGCCTCACGCACGCGAGTGGACTGCCCGCGACCTTCCCGGTTTACACGTACGGCACAGATCCCGACCAGCTGCGCGCGTTCGTCATCCAGCGTGACTGGCCGCACGGCGACCCCGCCTACTCCGACCTCAACTACATGCTTCTCGGCTTCGTGCTGGAGCGTCTGGCGGGCGTGCACATCCGCGATCTCGATGCCGGCGACGGCTTCGCGTGGTCGGCCGATCCGGCGGAGGCCGCGGCCACCGAATACTGCCCGTGGCGGCGAAGGATGCTCGTGGGCACGGTGCACGACGAGAACGCGGCGGCGCTGCAGGGAGCGGGCCACGCCGGCCTCTTCGGCACCGCGGCATCCGTGCTCGCCTTCGCTCGCGGATTGCTCGACGGCACGGGCGCAGCGCCGGAGTCGATCGAACTCATGCGCACTCCGGTCGGGCCGCGACGCACGTACGGCTGGGAGCATCCGTACGAGGGCTGGTCGGGTGGCGAGGCGTGCAGTCCCGCCACGATCGGCCACACCGGCTTCACCGGCACCGGTCTCTGGATCGACTTCGACGCCGGCCGCGCCTGGACACTGCTGACGAACCGCGTGCATCCGACCCGTTGGTCGGACAGCGGCGTCATCGAACTGCGCCGCCTGGTCGCCGACGCGCTCTACTGACCGCGCTACAGCGCTTCGAGCACCATCGCGGCGCCCTGTCCGCCGCCCCCGCACAGTCCTGCAGCGCCCACGCTGCCGGCCCCGGCCTGCTGCAGACGCCGCGCGAGATGCCCCACGATGCGGGCACCGGATGCTCCGAGCGGATGCCCGAGCGCGATCGCCCCGCCGTCCGAGTTCACGATCGCGGGGTCGAGGCCGAGCTCCCGGGTGGAGTGCACCGACACGGCCGCGAACGCCTCGTTGATCTCGACGGCGGCGAGAGCGGATGCCTCGACCTCCGCCTTGCGCAGCGCCGCGGCGATCGCGTTCGACGGCTGCGAGTGCAGCGATGTGTCCGGGCCGGCGACGAACGACGATGACAGGATGCGCGCCATCGGCTTCACCGAGAGCTCGACGTCGTCGCCCACGATGATGAGCGCCGCCGCGCCGTCCGTGATCTGCGACGAGTTTCCGGCCGTGATCGTGCCATTGTTCGCGAATGCGGGACGCAGCGCCGAGAGGCTCTCCGCCGTCGTGTCGGCGCGGAGTCCGTCGTCGGCCGAGTAGGTCGTCGCGCCCTTCCGCGACGGCACGTCGTACGGCTCGATCTCACCGGCGACGAAGTCGGCGGCGGCAGCCAGACGCTGGTGCGACGACGCAGCGTAGGCATCCTGCTCTTCGCGCGTGATGCCGAGCTTGCTGTTGTACTCCTCGGTGGATGCGCCCATCGAGACGTGCTGAAAGGCATCCGTCAGCCCGTCGTGCTCGAGCGTGTCGACGAACTCGATCGCCCCGTACTTCTGCCCCATGCGCGAGCCGGACCACGCGTGGGGCGCCAGCGACATCGACTCCTGGCCGACGACCGCGACGATGTCGGCCTCGCCGTCCTCGATGAGCTTCGCGGCAGCAGCGATCGCGAGCGTGCCGGAGAGGCAGACGGCGTTCAGCGTGATCGCCGGAACCGTCATCGGGATGCCGGCCTTCACTGCCGACTGCCGCGCCGGGTTCTGGCCTGCTGCGGCCTGAACGACCTGGGCGCCCTGCACGATGTCGATCTGCTCGGGCGCGACGCCCGCTCGCGCCATGGCCGCCTTCAGCGCATGGGCGCCGAGCTCGACGGCCGGAACGGAGGCGAATCCGCCGTTGAACCGAAGGAAAGGAGTGCGCGCGTACGACGCGATGAGGGCCGTGCGCCCTGATGAATTCGTCATTGAATGTCCTCGTGGGAGTCCGATGTGCGACGCCGCGGCGGCTCATGACACGGCACGCGGCTTCGTTTCGAGGATAGCCTTACTGGCTCGAACCGACCGCCGAGACGGCGGTCGGCGCTGGCGTCGCGGCAAGGGCCAGAAATGGCCCTTGCTCCTAGCTCCAGCGCGCAGTGGCATCCTCGACACCGTGGACACCTCGGGCGAAAGCGTCGTCAGCATCGTCGGTCATGTGGTGGTGTTGGCGATGTTCGTCAATGTCGGTCTGCGCATGCTGCCCGCCGAGCGGCCGTTCCCCTGGC
This sequence comes from Humibacter sp., assembly GCF_051954055.1. Lineage (NCBI taxonomy): Bacteria > Bacillati > Actinomycetota > Actinomycetes > Micrococcales > Microbacteriaceae > Humibacter > Humibacter sp. The sequence continues at coordinate 20,341 of NZ_JBQCIE010000136.1, forward strand.
CGGCGCTGGTGTTCGTGGTGTTGATCGGGGTGCCGTCGATCCTCCAGACCTGGATGGCACCCGTCACGGATGTCCTCGCCCGCGACCCGCACGCGACGCTAGCGCAAGGCCAGTGGTGGCGCATCCTCACGGCGCTCGGCGCGCAGGATGGCGGCCTCGTGGCCGCCGTGTTCAACCTCGTCGTGATCGTGCTCGCGCTGACGTTCGGCACGTGGATCTGGGGCCCGTGGCTCGCCGTCGCGCTCTATCTCGTGCCGTCGATCGTGCTGAACCTGCTCGCGGTGCTCCTGTGGCAGGCGCCAGGCGGTGGCAGCTCCTTCGCGAACGACGGACTCATGTTCAGTGTGTTCGCGCTCGGGCTGCTGCTCGGAGCGGCGGATGCCGGCCGTGGCACGGCGACGCCGCCGGAGGCATCCCGGGCCGCGGCATCCACCGCCTCTGTCCGCATCTGCGCCGCCATCGGCGTCGCTGTCGCCATCGTGCTGGTCGCCTTCGACGACGCCCACGGCGTTGCCATGCTGCTCGGGCTAGTGCTCGGCGCCGGTGCGTGGCTCGCGTTCCGGCGCCGCACGGTCACATCGCGGTCTGCTGAAGGATGAGGCCGTTGCCGTCCGGGTCGCTGAACTGCGCGTACTGACCCCACGGCGCGCTCTCGATTCCCGATTCGAACGCGACGCCGGCCTCCGTGAGCCGGTCGATGTCGCCTTCGAGGTCATCCGTCTCGAGGACGAGACCCCGGAGCGATCCGGACGGCATCGTCTCGAACCAGGTGACGAGGGTGATGGATGTCTCGGCTCCCGGCGGCACCACCTGGATCCACCGCTGATCCGGACCCATCATCGTGTCGGAGGCCAGGGTGAAACCCAGGGTGTCGACGTAGAACTCGCGGGCGCGGTCGGGATCGGAGACGGGCAGAGAGAAGAGCTGCACTCTGGTGATGGCCATGCGGAAAGGTTAGGCGGTTCTGGCCCTCAGCAGTTCGGATCGTTCCGGATGCTGGTCGAACCATTGCGCCACGTACCAGCACATCGGCACCACGTGATAGTTCGTGTTGTGCTCCACGTCGTCCACGGCGAACTCGACGATCTTGCCGGCGAGGCCGCGTCCGCGGAGGTTCGGATTCGTGAACGTGCGCGTCATCGAGAGCGCGTCGCCCAGCACCGTGTAGTCGACGACGCTCGCGATCTGGCCGTCCACGCGGAGTACGTAGCGGTGGGCATCCGGTTCGTGAGCGTATTCCTCGGCCATGTCCTCAGGCTATGTCGCCCACCGCAACCGTGGGCGCCGCAGCCGTCGGCGCCGCCTCCGCGTGCGCCCGGCGTAACGTGAGCAAGGACGCACCGAAGGAGCCGCCGATGACCGATCTGCCCGCCACTCATGAGACCCTTCTCGCCCGGATCCCGATCCCCTCAGGAGCCAGCCTGGAGGCATCCACGATCACGTACGGACATGACGGAACCGAGCTCGAAGGGTACGTCGCGCACGACGCCGCGGCCGGCGAACCGCGACCGGGAATCGTCGTCGTCCCTGACTGGCTGGGCGTCGGACCGAATGCCGAGCTGCGCGCGCAGATGCTGGCCCGGCTGGGCTACGTGGCCTTCGTCGCCGATATCTACGGAGCGGATGTCCGCCCCACCCACGAAGAGGCATCCGCCCTCGCGGGTCGTTACTACCAGGACCTCCCGCTGCTCCGCGCCCGAGTGCAGGCCGCGTACGAGACCCTCGCCGAACTGCCCCAGGTCGACGAGTCGCGGATCGCCGTGATCGGCTACTGCTTCGGCGGGTCCGCGGCGCTGGAGTTCGCACGTACCGGGGCGGACATCCGCGGTGTGGTCTCCTTCCACGGGCGCCTCATCACGCATGATCCGAGCGATGCGGATGCCATCCGCGCGAAGCTGCTCGTGCTCACCGGCGGCGTCGACCCCGTCGTGCCCGACGAGGCCGTGCACGCGTTCCAGGACGAGCTGCGCGCGGTGCCGGACCTCGACTGGCAGGTCGTCACCTACAGCGGAGCGCCGCACGCGTTCACCGTGCCGGGCGAGAACTTCCGGCCCGTGGCGGATGCGCGCAGCTGGCAGGCGCAGCTCGACTTCTTCGACGAGATCTTCGCCTGAGCGGCGGGAGACTCAGATGCCGGCCGAATCACGTGCAGCCTTTTCCGCGAGGGGTTCCGTCGAGGGTGGTGCTGCAAATTGCGTATTTTGCGCCATCGTCGAGGGCGAGACATCCGCTACGGAGGTGTACAGGGACGACGACTTCGTAGCGTTCCTCGACGCGCATCCGGTGTTCCCGGGGCACGTGCTGATGGTGCCGGGGCGCCACGTGCAGACCTACGACGAGCTGCCCGAGGATCTTGCCGTACCGTGGCTGCGCACGTCGCAGGCGCTCGAGCGAGCGGTGGAGAGCGCGATGGATGCCGACGGCTCGCTCCTCATCGTCAATAACGTGGTCTCGCAGTCGGTTCCCCACGTGCACCTGCACGTCATCCCGCGTTCGAAGGGCGACGGCCTGCGCTTCTGGCTGGGCCCGCGGCACGCCTACGCGTCGCCGGCTGAGGCGGACGCCGTAGCCGCCCGCATCCGGGCTGCCCTGGCCTCCTCACGCGATTACGAGTGATCTTGCCGCGCCTGATATAGTCGTCAGGTTGATCGGGCAGCGGAAGCGGCGATCCACACCCCAGGCGCCATTAGCTCAACGGATAGAGCATCTGACTACGGATCAGAAGGTTGGGGGTTCGAATCCCTCATGGCGCACACTGTGTTGAGACAGTTCGAAACGGCTCGCGAAAGCGGGCCGTTTTCTGATTTGGCGGAGTCGAATTTCGGTGTAGCACCGTTGCCCCAAGTGTTACACTTGGGGTGTGTCCACCACTCTTCCGCGCACCATGATTACGCACACCAGCGAGGTTCAGCACGCGCTGGAGGTCGCTGAGAAGCGGTGGCCGGGGCAGCGACCGAGCGCCTTGCTGCTGCGCCTCATCGAGGAGGGAGCACACGTCGTGGAGGCCGGCAACGACGAATTGGCTGCGCGTCAGCGTGCCGTGGTCGCTGAAGTCGCCGGCAAGTACACCGGGATGTTCGGGCCCGGTTACCTCGAGGAGCTGCGCGAGGGCTGGCCGGAGTGATCGTCCTCGACGCGGGCATCTTGATCGCATTCCTTGACAGGAACGACGTTCACTTCGATAGGGCGCTCGAGATTATGTCGCGAAGCGATGATGCACCGTTCGTTGTCCACGCGATGAACCTCGCCGAAGCCTTGGTCGGCCCGGCCCGAAACGGTCGGTCGCAGGAAGCACGCGACGACCTGTATCGCGTTGGTGTCGTCGTCGCCGACCTCGGCGATGACGAGGCGCTTATCCTGGCCGAAGCCCGGGCCCGCCACGGGCTCAAGATGCCCGACACCTGCGCTCTCGCGACTGCACTGCACGAAGGCGTCCGACTCGAGACCTTCGACCAACGTCTCGCCAAGGCTTGGGAGCGCGCCGCAGCCCGATGACCTGCGACTGCGCTGGTATGCGCCCGCGATCTTCCAGATACTCGAAGCACCGATGAGCTACGACAAGAGCATCCGACGAAGGGAACGCGGCCATGAGCGCAGAGCACGTGGGTATCGTCTGGAATGCGTCGAAGACCGGCCGAGAAGACCTGGAGGCCGCGGTAGCTCGGCAGGCAAAGGTCTCGTGGTTCGAGACCAGCGAGCAGGATCCTGGTCATGCGGCCACAGCCGCAGCGCTCGACGCCGGTGTCGATCTCGTGCTCGCGGCCGGGGGAGACGGCACCGTCAGGGCGGTCGCAGAGCATCTCGCCGAGACGAACGCGAAGGTCGAGCTCGGGATCATCCCGCTGGGCACCGGGAATCTCCTCGCTCGCAATCTCGGCGTTCCCCTGAACGATCTAGCCGCGGCGTTCGCACGCGCACTCGACGGCACGGCGAGGACGATCGACATCGGCTGGGCCGAGCTCGCTTTACCAGGTGGCATCGAGCGGCATGCATTCGCGGTCATGGCCGGCTTCGGAATCGACGCACACATGATCACCGAGACGAATGACGACCTCAAAGACAAAGCAGGGTGGGTCGCCTACGTCGAGTCCCTGGGACGAGCTCTTTCGGCCAGCGAGGTGATCGACATCCGAATCGCGGCCGACGGAGACGAAATGACGGAGGAGACTGCTCACACGGTGATCGTCGGAAACTGCGGCACTCTCCAAGGCGGTCTGAACCTGCTCCCCGATGCCGATCCCGCGGACGGCGAACTCGACCTTCTGATCCTGAACGCGGAAGGAATCGCCGGGTGGGCCGATACGCTACGGAACTTCGCGTGGCACAACGGGATCAAGCGGCTCATGACGCCAGGTGATGACGCCGCCGAGAGCAGCGAGAGCACCACGCATCGGCGTGTCACCACGCTCACGATCGAACTCGACGAGCCGCGGGTGTTCGAGGTCGACGGTGACGACCTCGGCGAGACGACGCGAATTGGGATCAGCATCCAGCCAGGCGCCGTCCGCATCCGATAGCTGACGGCTACGACGGCTGCAGCCCGGCTACGACCGGCTCTTCGCAGTCGCTCGGTCGTTGGCCTTCTCGATCGCCTTGACGAGCTCGTCCTTGTTCATCGAGCTCCGGCCGCGGATGTCCAGCTTGCGCGCCACGTCGAGCAAGTGCTCCTTCGACGCGTTCGCGTCCACTCCGCCTGCCGTCTTGCGGCGCGTGTTCCTGCCGCCCTCGGCCTGTCGGTCCGAGGGGCCGCGTTCCGCCTTGCGCTCCCAGTGGTCGCCGATCTTCTCGTACTCGTTCTTCAGCGCGGCGAACGCCGTGCGGTGTGATCGTTGTCCCTCGCCGTACTCCTTGACGGCCGAATCGTGGGTCTTCGCCCACAGGTTCTGAGCGTGCTTGTCCGACCGACGGATCGTCGAGGGCATGTCCTCTCGCCCTGGCATGGGAATCTCCTTCCGACGCACAGTTCGCGTCCAAACGCCCAGTTCACTCTGAGCCGAGCCCGAATCACAGGGCCTTGACACCGATCCCCTTCTCACATCCAGTTAACGTCCATTAACGTGGAGGCATGGCTGAGTATCGTCCACCTCTCACTGATCTCCGGTTCGCTCTGGAACACGTTGTCGGGTATCCGGAGGTCTCCGCTCTGCCTGGCTTCGAGCACGCCGATCTCGACACGGTCGTCGAGTTGCTCGACAGCTACGGCGAATTCGTCACGAAGGTCATCGCACCCACGAACCGCATCGGCGACACCGAAGGCGTGAAGTACCACCCCGACGGCTCCGTGACCGTGCCGCAGGCGTTCAAGGACGCCTACCGCACCTACGTCGAGACCGGGTGGGGGAGCGTGCCCATGCCACAGCAGTTCGGCGGCGAGGGCTTCCCGCGCACGGTGGGCCTCGCGATGCAGGAGATGATCACCTCGGCGAACATGTCGTTCGCGCTAGGACCACTGCTCACACAGGGCGCGATCGAGGCGCTCACCGCCGTGGGCACGGAGGAGCTGCAGCAGCGGTTCCTGCCGAAGATGGTCACCGGCGAGTGGGCCGGAACGATGAACCTGACCGAGCCGCAGGCCGGGTCGGATGTCGGCGCACTGACCACGCGCGCGGTGCGTCGCGAAGACGGCACCTATTCGATCACCGGGCAGAAGATCTTCATCAGCTTCGGCGAGCACGACCTGACCGATCAGATCGTGCACCTCGTGCTGGCGCGCACACCGGATGCGCCGGAGGGTACGCGCGGGATCTCCTGCTTCGTGGTGCCGAAGTTCCTGGTCAACGACGACGGCTCCCTCGGCGAGCGCAACGGCGTGCGTGCGCTGTCCGTTGAGCACAAGATGGGCATCCACGGCTCTCCGACGTGCGTCATGTCGTACGAGGACGCCACCGGCTACCTGCTCGGCGAGGAGAACCGCGGCATGAGCATCATGTTCATCATGATGAACACCGCCCGCACCTCGGTCGGGCTCGAGGGCGTTGCACTGGCAGAGCGCGCGTACCAGGACGCTCTGGCGTACGCGAAGCAGCGCATCCAGGGCCACGCCCCCGGTTCGTCCGAGCCGTCGCCGATCATCGAGTTCCCCGACGTGCGTCGCATGCTGCTCACCCAGCAGGCGTCGATCGCGGCGCTGCGGCGGCTCATCCTGCTGCACGGCGCGCAGGTCGACCTCTCGACCCACCACCCCGACGCCGCGGTGCGGGAACGTGCGAGCGAGGTGGTCGCCCTGCTCACCCCGATCTGCAAGTCCTTCGGGTCTGATCAGGGCATCGAGCTCACGTCGCTGGCGCTGCAGGTGCACGGCGGATCCGGCTACATCGGGGAGACCGGGGTCGCCCAGCACTACCGGGACGCCCGCATCGCCGCGATCTACGAGGGGACCAACGGCATCCAGGCCGCCGACCTGGTCGGCCGCAAGCTGCCCGTGCGCGGCGGTGCATCGGCACTGGAGTTCATCGAGCAGCTGCGCGCGCTCGACGACGAGTTGGCGGTCGCCGGCGACGACTTCGCCGCGATCCGGTCCCAGCTGGAGGTCCACCTGAGCGCTCTCAAGCGCACAACGGAGTGGATGCTTCGCGCGGGCGTGACCGACCCCCGTGCCGTGCTGGCGGGGTCGAGCCCCTACCTGCGCATGTGGGGACTGTGCGTCTGCGCGTGGCTCCTGGCGAAGTCGGCGCTCGCCGCGGCATCCATCGGCGACGACTCCGCTGCGGAGCAGCTGGTGCTCGCCCGCTTCTACGCGCAGCAGCTTCTGCCACAGGTCTCGGCACTCGAGAGCGCTGCAACGGCGGGCGCCGACGACCTGTACGCGTTCGACGCGGTGCCGGTCCGATGAAGATCGTCGTTCTGGTCAAGGAGGTCCCCGACACCTACGGGGATCGCAAGCTCGACCTGGAGACCGGCATCGTCGACCGGGCGGCGAGCGACAAGGTGCTCGACGAGATCGGCGAGCGCGCGCTGGAGGTGGCGCTCGCGCACGCGGACGGGCATCCGGACTCCGAGATCGTGCTGCTGTCGATGGGGCCGGAGTCGGCGCAGTCGAGCATCCGTCGTGGGCTGGCGATGGGGGCATCCTCCGCCGTGCAGGTGGTGGACGAGACGCTGCTGGGTGCGGATCTCGGCCTCACGTCGGAGGTGCTGGCCGCCGCGCTGCAGCGCACGGGCTTCGACCTTGTGATCGCGGGCAACGAATCCACTGACGGCTCCGGCGGCGTCATCCCGGCCATGGTGGCCGAACGCCTCGGCGTTCCGCAGCTGACCGCCCTGGCCTCGGTCGAGATCTCGGATGCCTCCGTGTCGGGACGACGCGTGCTGGACGACGGTGTCGCGACGGTGTCGGCATCCCTCCCCGCTGTGATCTCGATCACCGAGTCGCTTCCCGACGCCCGGATGGCCAACATCAAGGGCATCATGGCGGCCAAGAAGAAGCCCTACGAGACGCTCTCGCTTCACGACCTCGGGATCGTCGCGGAGCGGGAGGACGCGCCGCGCTCGATCATGATCGCGGTGAGCGAGAGGCCGCCGCGCGGGGCTGGCGTGAAGATCGTCGACGAGGGGGATGCGGGCGAGCAGCTCGCCGAGTTCCTCGTGCAGAACCGGCTGGCGTGAGGGAGATGACGATGGCCGATTTCGGAAGCAATCCCATCCTGACCCTGCTCGAGGTGCGTGCGGACGGACAGCTCGCCAAGAGTTCCGCAGGGCTGCTCGGCGCCGCCGCTCAGGTCGGTACGCCGGTCGCGCTCGTGGTCTCCGATGCGGAGGGCGTCGCCGAGCAGGCGGCGTCGCTCGGCGCACAGCGGGTGCTGCTGGCCGCGCCGGGTGCCGAGCTCACGGTTCCGGTGGTCGATCCGCTCGCGGCGGCGTTCGAGCTGGTGCAGCCGGACGCCGTCCTGATCTCCAACTCCGTCGATGGACGGGATGTCGCTGGTCGCTTCGCCGCCCGCGCCGGACTGCCGATCGCCGTCGACGCCGTCGGCGTCTCCCGTGACGAGGAGGGCGTTGTCGTGCACCACTCGGTGTTCGGCGGCTCCTTCAACGTGGACTCCGCCGCGACGTTCGGCCCCGCCGTCATCACGCTGCGCGAGGGATCGGTGGATGCTCGTGCCGAGGCCACTCCGGTGCAGTCCCAGCAGCTGACGGTGACGCCGTCCGGAGCGCGTGCCGCCACGATCGAGTCGTTCGAGGCCGAGGTCGCGACCTCCTCGCGACCGGAGCTGCGCGGTGCCGCGAAGGTGGTCTCCGGTGGCCGTGGACTCGGCTCTGCCGAGAAGTTCGAACTCGTGGAGCAGCTGGCCGACGTGCTCGGCGCGGCGGTCGGGGCATCCAGAGCCGCCGTCGACGCCGGATACGTGCCGCACTCGTACCAGGTCGGGCAGACCGGCGTCTCGGTGAGCCCGCAACTGTACGTCGCGCTCGGCATCTCGGGGGCGATCCAGCACAAGGCGGGAATGCAGACGGCGAAGACCATCGTCGCCATCAACAAGGATGCCGACGCTCCGATCTTCGAGATCGCCGACTTCGGCATCGTAGGCGACCTGTTCACGGTCGTTCCGCAGCTGATCTCGGCGCTGAAGGCCCGGAAGGCGTAGCCTGTGGCGGCTCTACGGCGAGGCCTGCCTCGGACCCCCGGCGGCGAGGCGTGGCCGCCCGCGACTCCGCCGGCCGACCCGGCCGAATCCGTGTCAGAAGTCGCCCCACCCCCTGACACGATCGGCCGGAAAGCGGACGATCGGCCGCACGAGGAAGCGCTTTCGCATCCGGCCGATCCTCCGAATTCCGGCGCGTCATCCGATGCGAAGGCACGTACCGTGCGTCGGGGGTTGCCGCGACCCGGGGCGGCCACGCAGAGTCAACAGCCAGCGGCCACGGCGTCTCGTCCTGTTGCTGCGGAGCAAGCCGCCGCGCCAGAGCCGGCCGCGAACCCGGTGCCTGACTCCGACCCCACTGCCGCGGCCGAGCCCATCGCATCAACGCAGCCCCCGAAGCGCCGGTCGTCGCTGCCCCGCACCGGTCTGCCGAAGACGGCGAGCACCGCGGCCCCCAGCGCGCCGGCCAAGCCGCAACCGGAGGCGTCGAGTTCTGCGCCGGCAGCTCCCGCCGCTCCTGCGCCCGCCGCCGCGCCGCGCACGCCGACGCCCGCCGCGCCGCGCACGCCAGCTCCCGCCGTGCCGCGCACGCCGACGCTCGCTCGTCCGGCAGCCACGGCGGCATCCAGCACGGCCCCCCGCAAGCTCGGCCCCCTCACCCCGGCGCAGTGGGTCGGCGTCGCCGTCATCCTCGCGCTCGCGATCGTGGGCCTGGTCACGATCGTCGTGCTCGCCGTGCGCTGGTTCCTCGGCCTCGGGTTCATGCGCGACTTCGTGCACACCTACCCGGGTCAGTACGCGCTGCCGAACGGCGCGCCCGTCGGGTTCCCGGCGTGGGTGGGCTGGCAGCACTTCTTCAACGCGTTCCTGATCGTGCTCATCATCCGCACCGGACTGACCGTGCGTCGGGACAAGCGCCCGAACGCCTTCTGGACCTCGAAGCGGAACCCGAAGCACAAGATCAGCCTCACGCTCTGGCTGCATCAGGGCCTCGACGTGCTGTGGCTGGTCAATGGCGCCGTCTTCGTCGTGCTGCTGTTCTCGACCGGACAGTGGATGCGCCTGGTGCCCACCGACTGGTCTGTGTTCCCGAACGCGATCACCGCGGCCCTGAAGTACGCGTCGCTGAACTGGCCGACCGACGACGGATGGGTGAACTACAACTCGCTGCAGCAGCTGGCCTACTTCGTGACGGTGTTCATCGCTGCGCCGCTGGCCGCGATCACCGGCGTGCGCATGTCGGGCGTGTGGCCCAAGGGCGCGAAGCGGCTCAACTCTGCCTACCCCGTCGAATGGGCCCGCGCCGTGCACTTCCCCGTGATGATCTTCTTCGTGGCGTTCATCATCGTGCACGTCGCACTCGTGTTCGCCACCGGTGCGCTCCGCAACTTGAACCACATGTACGGCGGACAGGATGCCGTCAACTGGGTCGGATTCTGGATCTTCGTGCTGTCGCTTGCGGTGATGGCCGCCGGCTGGGTGGCGGCCAGGCCGCTCATCGTTGCCCCGATCGCCCGGGTCTTCGGCAAGGTCACCGCGCGCTGAGCTCCGCTCGAACCGTCGACATGACGGTAAGCGTTCTCCTGCCGGGGCCATGACAGATTGTCCTGTTCTCGATCGAGTGTCATGTTGACGCACTACGTGCGAGGCGACACAGGACCGAGGAGCACCGCGAGGGCGGACTGCTCGAGGATGCCTCGAACATCCACCGAACGGTCGGCCATCGAGTTGTGCGCCGTGGAGTTGAGGATGCCGAACACGGCGTGCATCTGCACCCGGGCATCCGCCCGCGTCACTTCGGGTCGGATGCGCAGCAGCACGTCCACCCATCCGTCCAGGTAGCGGTTCTGCAGGCGCCGCACCGTGCGGTTCTGCTCCTCGGGGAGGCTGGGCAGCTCGCGGTCCTGGATGCGGATGATGTCGCGCTCGGCAATAGCGAAGTCGAGGTGGAAGTGCACAAGGTTGCGCAGGGTCTCCTCGTCGGAGGTCTGCTGCTCGAGCGTCTTCTCCAGCCCGACGAGCAGGCGTTCGCTCGTGCTCACCAGGATCTCGCCGAGCATCGCCTCCTTACCGGGGAAGTGCCGGTACAGCGCAGGACCGCTCAGCCCGACGGCCGAGCCGAGCTCGTCGATCGAGACCGCATGAAAGCCGCGGCGGGCGAAGAGCCGCACGGCGGCATCCAGATACTTCTGGCGCGTGCGTGCCTTTTCGGTCGCTCGCCAGGTCTGTGCCACGTCTTACAGGATATCCGCCTGGACAACTCGGTGAACGATCGATAACCTGAAATCAGTTATTCACCGTTCACTGAATCTTGATCGCCGCATTCCTTCTCTCGCGGCTGCCGGAGACGCTGCCATGGATGTGCTGACCAGTGCCGCACGGCGCTCGAGTCCCGAATTCGCCGCCAACGACCAGGCGCAGCGGGAGCAGGTCCGACAGCTCCGCGAACGGCTGAGCCGGGTCGCCCGCGGCGGCTCCGAAGCGTCGCGGGAGCGTCACGTGGCTCGCGGCAAGCTGTTGCCCCGGGACCGCATCGACCGCCTGCTCGACCGCGGCAGCCCGTTCCTCGAGATCGCACCGCTCGCCGCGGAGGACATGTACAACGGCGACGCGCCAGGTGCCGGCCTCATCGCGGGAATCGGGCGTATCCACGGCCGACTCGTGATGGTCGCGGCGAATGACGCGACGGTCAAGGGCGGCACCTACTACCCAATGACCGTCAAGAAGCACCTTCGTGCGCAGGAGATCGCGCTGGAGAACGAACTCCCGTGCGTCTACCTGGTCGACTCGGGCGGCGCCTTCCTCCCGCGCCAGGACGAGGTCTTCCCCGATCGCGAGCACTTCGGGCGCATCTTCTACAACCAGGCACGGATGTCCGCCCGCGGCATCCCGCAGATCTCCGCCGTTCTCGGCTCCAGCACCGCGGGTGGTGCGTACGTTCCGGCGATGAGCGACGAGACAGTGATCGTGAAGAACCAGGGCACGATCTTCCTCGGCGGACCGCCGCTCGTGAAGGCAGCGACGGGCGAGGTCGTCAGCGCTGAAGACCTGGGCGGCGGGCTCACGCACGCGCGGCTCTCCGGGGTGGTGGACCACCTCGCCGACGACGACGCGCACGCCTTGCGCATCGTTCGCGACATCATCGAGCAGCTGCCTCCGCCGCGGGAACGTGCCTGGCGGGTGGAGCCGAGCGCGGACCCGGTCGTCGATCCCGGCGAGCTGTACGGCGTCGTGCCGGTCAGCCTTCAGGAGCCGTACGACGTGCGCGAGGTCATCGCGCGCATCGTCGACGGCAGTGAGTTTCACGAGTTCAAGCGCGAGTACGGGCGCACCCTCGTGACGGGATTCGCACGCATCCACGGGCACCCGGTCGGCGTCATCGCGAACAACGGCGTGCTGTTCGGGGAGTCCGCGCTCAAGGGCGCGCATTTCATCGAGCTGTGCGATCAGCGGCGCATCCCGCTGGTGTTCCTGCAGAACATCACCGGCTTCATGGTGGGCCGGGAGTACGAGGCGAGCGGCATCGCGAAGCACGGGGCCAAGATGGTCACGGCCGTCGCCTGTGCGAGGGTGCCCAAGCTCACGGTCATCATCGGCGGATCGTTCGGCGCGGGCAACTATTCGATGAGCGGACGTGCCTACTCGCCGCGATTCCTCTGGATGTGGCCGGCGAGTCGCATCTCGGTCATGGGCGGACGCCAGGCGGCATCTGTGCTGTCCACGATCCGCCGCGACCAGCTGGAGTCCAAAGGTGAGACGCTCTCCGCGGAGGCAGAGGCGGCACTGAAGGAGCCGGTCATCGAGCAGTACGAGAAGCAGGGCAGCCCCTACTACTCGACCGCGAGGCTCTGGGACGACGGGGTCATCGACCCCGCCGATACGCGCACCGTGCTCGGCCTGGCGCTCGAGGTCTGCTCCCGCGCCCCGATGGACGACGTCTCCTACGGCGTCTTCAGGATGTGACCGCCATGTTCGACACCGTGCTCATCGCCAACCGCGGCGAGATCGCCTGCCGAGTCATCCGCACCCTTCGTTCGCTGGGCATCCGCTCGGTCGCGGTCTACAGCGACGCCGACCGGGATGCCTGCCACGTGCGCCTTGCGGATGTCGCGGTCCGCCTCGGGCCGGCCCGAGCCGCGGAGAGCTACCTGTCCATCGAGCGGATCATCGATGCTGCGCGCTCGCAGGGCGCGGATGCCATCCACCCCGGATACGGATTCCTCTCCGAGAGCGCCGACTTCGCCCGCGCCTGCGAGGCAGCCGGCATTGTGTTCATCGGTCCGGGTGTCGAGGCGCTCGAGGTGATGGGCGACAAGATCACGGCCAAGAAGGCGGTCGCCGGGCGAGGTGTTCCCACCGTGCCGGGCATCGCGGAACCCGGCCTCGACGACGAGACGCTCGCGCGCGCGGCGCTCGACATCGGCTTTCCGGTGCTGATCAAGCCTTCAGCCGGCGGCGGAGGCAAGGGCATGCACCTGGTGGAGCAGGAGCGCGATCTGCTGCCCGCGCTGCAGACCGCACGTCGCGAGGCGTCCTCGTCGTTCGGTGACGACACGCTCTTCATCGAGCGCTTCGTGCAGACGCCACGGCACATCGAGGTGCAGGTGCTCGCGGATGCGCACGGCACGACCGTGCACCTGGGCGAGCGGGAGTGCTCGCTGCAGCGCAGGCACCAGAAGGTGATCGAGGAGGCGCCCTCCGCGCTGCTGGATGCCGCCACCCGGGAACGGATCGGCCGGGCGGCGGTCGAGACGGCCCGCAGCGTGGGTTATCGCGGTGCGGGCACGGTCGAGTTCATCGTCTCGGCGGACGCGCCGGACGAGTTCTTCTTCATGGAGATGAACACTCGGCTGCAGGTGGAGCATCCGGTCACCGAGCTCGTCGGCGTCATCGACGGCCGCCGAGGGATCGACCTGGTCGAGCAGCAGCTCCGCATCGCGGCGGGGGAGCGACTCGACTTCGCTCAGGAGGATGTCACGCTCTCCGGGCACGCGGTCGAGGCTCGCATCTATGCCGAGGAACCGCAGCGCGGATTTCTGCCGACTGGCGGGCGCATCCTGCAGCTCGACGAGCCGGCCGGCGACGGCATTCGTGTCGACAGCGCGCTGATCGAGGGGCTCACGGTCACCTCGGACTACGACCCCATGATGGCCAAACTGATCGCGTGGGGGCCGGATCGCGCCACGGCACTGGAGCGCCTGGATGCCGCGCTCGGCCGGTTCGTGACCCTCGGCGTCGACTCCAACGTCGAGTTCCTGCGGTTGCTGGTGGACGACCCCGAGGTGCGCGCCGGACGGCTGGACACGGAACTGATCGAGCGCCGGCTCGACGGCCTGCGGTTCCGCGAAGCGGACGACGAGGTGCTCGCGGCGGCGGCCCTGGTGCTGCACTCGCTGGCGTACGACCGCGCGGGCGGTGCCCCGTGGGACACCCCCTCCGGCTGGCGGCTGGGCGAGCACGCCCCGTCGCGCTACGCGCTGGCGCCGCACGGCCAGCAGCACGCGACCGATGTGCTGATCGCCGGTGCGCCCGGCGCCGCGCACGTCGCGGTGGGAGAGGCGGATCCGGTCGAGGCATCCGTCGAGCTCGACGGCGAGATCGCGCGGATCAGCACCTGCGGGGTGACGCGCCCGTACCGCTTCGCCGTGGACGGCGACCGCGTGCTGCTGTTCCAAGACGGCGCCTCCTGGACGCTCGTGCAACGTCAGGCGGTCTCGAACGCCGCCGACGACGAGGCGTCGAACCCCGAGCTGCGCTCGCCGATGCCCGGCACCGTCACGGTGATCTCAGCAGACGACGACGCGGAAGTCGCCGAGGGCGACCCTGTGCTGATCGTGGAGGCGATGAAGATGGAGCACGTGCTGCGGGCACCCCACGCCGGCACGGTGTCGCTGCGGGTCGCGGTCGGCGACCAGGTGACGGGCGACCAGGTCGTCGCCGTGGTTTCCGTGACCGAAGACGGGGAGGACTCGTGAGCGAGGAACGACGCATCCAGCAGCGCGGGCTGTACTTCGAGGAGTTCGAGGAGGGTGCGGTGTACGTGCATGCTCCCGGCCGCACGGTCACCGAGGCGGACAACGTGCTGTTCACGACCCTCACCATGAACATGCAGTCGCTGCACCTGGATGCCGCGTGGTCGGCATCCACCGAGTTCGGCGAGCGGCTGATCAACAGCATGTTCACGCTCTCGACACTGGTCGGAATGTCGGTGGCGCAGCTCACGCAGGGCACGATCGTGGCGAATCTGGGCTTCGCGGACATCCGCTTCCCGAGCCCGATGCGCGCCGGCGACACGTTGTATGCCGAGACGCGCATACGTTCCAAGCGGCTCTCGAAGAGCCGCCCGGGCCAGGGCATCGTGGAGTTCGAGCACACCGGCCGCAATCAGCGCGGCGAGGTGGTCGCGGTCGCCGTGCGATCGACCCTCATGCTGTGCAGGCCGGAGCGGTCCGATGAGCACTGAGCGCACTCTGCCCGGGCCGGCCCTGCTGTTCTGCCCGGCCGATCGGCCCGACCGGTACGCGAAGGCGGCGGCCGCGGCCGATACGGTCATCCTCGATCTCGAGGATGCGGTGGCGCGCGACGGGAAGGATGCCGCCCGTCGCGCGCTGCGAACCGCCTCGGACGCAGGGCTGCGTCCGGAGGCCACCATCGTGCGCGTCAACGCGACCGAAACCGGCGAGCACGAGGCGGACATCCGTGCCGTGCTCGACACCCCGTTCCGCACGCTGATGCTGCCGAAGGCGGAGAGCGTCGATCAGGTCGAGAGGCTGGGGTCCGCGATCGACGACGTGAGAGTCGTCGCGCTCTGCGAGAGCCCCCTCGGCGTCGTACACGCGGAGGAGCTCGCGGCCAGCGACGCCGTGATCGCCATGACCTGGGGTGCAGAAGACCTGGCGGCCGCGATCGGTGGCACGTCGAGCAGGCGGGACGACGGCCGCTACCGCGATGTGGCACGTCACGCACGAGCCAGGGTTCTGATCGCGGCGGCCGCGTTCGGCAAGCCGGCTTACGACACCGTGCACCTCGACATCGCCGACGAAGACGGACTGGCCCAGGAGGCGGCGGATGCCGCGGCGAGCGGATTCGCCGGCGCGCTGTGCATCCATCCACGCCAGGTCGCCGTGCTGAGGGGGGCCTTCGCACCCTCCGCCGACGCGATCGCGTGGGCGCACGAGGTGATGGATGCCGCAAGCCGGGCGGGCAACGGCGTCTTCACCGTGCGCGGGCGCATGGTCGACGAGCCGCTGATGCGACAGGCGCGGAGCATCCTGAACGCTGCCGCGAACCAAGGAGAGCCCCGAGAGGCCCGAGAGTAAGAGAGAGAACATGCCAGAGCCGTTGATGGCTGAGCTGCCGGAGGAGTACCGCGAGCTGGCGGCGCACGTGCGCGAATTCGCCAGCGAAGTGGTCGAGCCGGTGTCGGCGAAGCACGACGAGGAGCACAGCTTTCCGTACGAGGTCGTGGCGCAGATGGCCGAGCTGGGGCTCTTCGGCATGCCGTTCCCCGAGGAGTACGGCGGCATGGGCAGCGACTACTTCGCGCTCTGCCTCGCGATCGAGGAGCTGGCCGTGTACGACCAGAGCGTGGCCATCACGCTCGAGGCCGGCGTCTCACTCGGCGCGATGCCGATCTACCGGTTCGGCACCGAGGAGCAGAAGCAGACCTGGCTGCCGCCGCTCGCCGCCGGGACGTCGCTCGGCGGCTTCGGCCTCACGGAGCCGGGCGGCGGCAGCGACGCCGGCGCTACGCGCACGACCGCTCGTGAAGACGGTGACGAGTGGGTGATCAACGGCAGCAAGCAGTTCATCACGAACTCCGGGACCAACATCACCTCGCTCGTCACGGTGACCGCTGTCACGGGCGAGAAGGACGGCAAGAAGGAGATCTCGACGATCATCGTGCCCTCCGGCACCCCCGGATTCACGGTGGATCCGCCCTACAACAAGGTCGGATGGAACGCGTCGGACACCCACGGCCTCGCCTTCGACGACGTGCGGGTGCCCCGCGAGAACCTGCTCGGTGAGCGCGGACGCGGCTACGCGAACTTCCTGCGCATCCTCGACGAGGGGCGCATCGCCGTGGCCGCGCTCGCGGTCGGGGCGGCTCAGGGCTGCGTCGACGAGGCGGTGCGGTATGCAAAGGAGCGCGAGGCGTTCGGCCACGCCATCGGTGAGTACCAGTCGATCGCGTTCACGATCGCGCGCATGCAGGCGCGGGCGCATGTGGCACGCCAGGCGTACTACAACGCAGCAGCGCTGATGCTCGCCGGCAAGCCGTTCAAGACCGAAGCATCCATCGCGAAGCTCGTCGCCGGTGAAGCCGCGATGGACAACGCCCGCGACGCCACCCAGGTGTTCGGCGGCAACGGCTTCATGAACGAGTTCCGCGTTGCACGGCACTATCGGGACTCGAAGATCCTCGAGGTGGGCGAGGGTACGACGGAGGTGCAGCTCATGCTCATCGCCCGTTC
Organism: Humibacter sp.; assembly: GCF_051954055.1. Lineage (NCBI taxonomy): Bacteria > Bacillati > Actinomycetota > Actinomycetes > Micrococcales > Microbacteriaceae > Humibacter > Humibacter sp. The sequence continues at coordinate 37,397 of NZ_JBQCIE010000136.1, forward strand.
GCTGGGCCTGTAGCCGACCCGAACCTGCGCCGACCCCCGAACGTGCGCCATGATCGTGGGCGTGACGATCGATGCGGAGTCGAGGCAGGGCGAGGATGCCCGCGGGCTCGGCTGGCGGGTCGTGCCGCTGGTGTTCGCGGAGTGCCGTCCGATCGTGCTCGCGATGTTCGCGTTGCGGTTCGTGGCCGGTGCATCGCTGGGCTGGTCGGGTAGCTGGGCCGCGCTGCGGGCCGCGGACTGGGCGCTCCTCGGCCTCGGTGTCGTCGCCTGGATCGCCGCGACCGGGTTCGTGTACCTGCTGAACGGCGTCTCCGACATCCCCGGCGACAGGCTGAACGGGTCGACCCGACCGCTGGCCAGCGGGCGTCTTTCGGTGCGGGTCGCGATCGCTTGGTGCATCGCGTTCGCGGTGGCCGCCGTCGTGTTGAGCGCGGTCGTCGGGCTGGGGCTGCTGGTGTGTGCGCTCGCCATGATGGGGTTCGGATGGCTGTACTCGGCGGGCAGGCACGCCGCGAAGCAACGTGTCTGGTCGGCATCCCTCGCGATCTTCGGCGGTGGAATCGCCACCTACCTGGGCGGGGCGTTCACCACGGGAGGCGCACCGAAGCCCGAGACGATCGCGATCGCGGTGCTGATGGCGGCATGGATGGCCGTCGCCGGCAATACGAAGGACCTCGGCGACGTGGCCGGCGACCGGGCGGCCGGCAGGCGTACGCTCCCGGTCAGCCTGGGCATCCGTCGCGCGGCGTGGGCGACTGCCATCGCATGCTGCGTCGTCGGGGTCGCCGGGCTGTTCATCCCCTCGGTGGTGGCTCGCGTGGTCGCGGCGTGCCTGCTCGCCGCCGCTCTGGTGATGATCGGACTGGCCGCTTACGGCCGAAGCCTCGAGACTAAACGGATGTATGCGGTGTTCATGGTGAGTCAGGTGATCTCGAATCTGGTGATCGTGGTGGTGGCGTGAAGATCGAACGGAGTCGCCTCGACGAGGTCGTGGAGCACGTGTTCGTGCAGGTGCGCGACGGTCTGGCACAGACCGGAAGCGCGCTCGTCGCCGACGACCAGGTCGAGGAGGAACTTCACGACCAGGTGCGATACCTGATCCGCCTCACGTTCCTCGAGCTGGGGTTCGTGATCGAGGAGCACGGCAGCGCGCTCGACGACCGGGGCGCGGGTGTCGGGTTGGCCAGGGCCGGTCAGCACATCCACCCGTCGGAGAGCCTGCTCGCGGCGCGGCTGCTGTTCGCGGTGGGTCTGCCGTCGGTGACCGACGCGGTGGCCGCAGCGGGGCATCCGCTCCCCTCCGATGCCGTGGCACTCACGCTCAGCGGGCAGATCTTCCGCATGATGGGCGCCGCGGCCGTGGCGTACGTCGAGGTGCTGTTCAACCGCATCACGGCGGTGCAGCGGGAGGAGCGGGCATCCATCGCTCGGGATCTGCACGACCGGGTGGCGCACACGCTGGCATCCGGTCTGATGAAACTGGATCTCGCCGAGACCCAGTCCGGTGCCGACGGCACGGCGACGCGAGCGGATGCCCGTGAGCTCATCGGACAAGCGCTCGACGAGGCGCAGACGATCGCGACGGAGCTGCGGCAGATCACCACGTCGCGGTCGCTGATCGAGTCGGTGAACCTCTATCTCGCCGAGGCCGAGGTGCGGGGCATCGACTTCGAGGTGTCGATGTCGGGCGAGCCACGGGTTCTGGCGGATGCCACCCGCGACCAGGTCTTCCTGATCATCCGCGAGGCGCTGCGCAATTCGTTCGCGCACGCGCAGGCCACCAGGGTGGGAGTGCGATTGCAGTGGGATGTCGGCGGCCTGGCCGTCACAGTCTGGGACGATGGCCGCGGTTTCAGTCCGTTGCGCATCCGTCCGGGAGCCATGGGATTGGTCGGGATGCGGGAACGGGCGGAGTTGATCGGGTCGACATTCTCGCTGGAGTCGAGACCGGGCGAGGGAACGCGAGTGCTCGTGGAAGTGCCTTATGCCAACGACTGAGGGCCGGACAACGCAGGAGTCGACGCGGGCGCGAGCCACGCCGATCAGCGCCGTGCTGATCGACGATCATCGCGTGTTCCTGGACGCTTTCGGCGGCCTGCTCGAACACGACGGCCGCATCGACGTCGTCGGCTCGGCCGCCACCAGTGCGGAGGGGGTGGCCGTCGTCGAGTCGTGCCGGCCGGAGCTCGTCATCCTCGACGTCGACATCGATGGCACGCCCGTGGAGCAGACGCTGCGCAAGCTGCGTCGCATCTCGCCGGAGTCGGCCGTGGTGATCGTGACCATGCACAACCATGCGCCGCTGCGGGACGTGCTGCTGCGCTCGGGCGCTCGCGCTTTTCTCAGCAAGTCGACCTCGGGCGCTGTGCTCATCGACGCGCTGGTCGACGCGGTCATGACACCTCCCGCGGCGGAGGCGAAGCGTCCGGCGCACACGGAGAAGGATGCCTTCACGCAGCGGGAGCTAGAGGTATTGCGGCTGATCAGCCTGGCGCAGTCGAACAAGGAGATCGGCGCCCAGCTCGGCATCGGCGAGGGCACCGTGAAGCGGCACGTGTACGTCCTGTTCCAGAAGCTCGGCGCCACCAGCCGCACCGACGCGGTGCGCAAGGCCGTCGACCGAGGGCTGCTGGGCTGAACCACACCGGACACGCAAAAGGCGGGCCACCCGAGGGTGACCCGCCTTGGCTGCGCCGCCTGCCGCGCTGAGCGACAGACCGCGAGCTACGCCTGCAGCCCGAGCTGGAAGTGCACGGCTCCCTGATCGTCGAGCTGGGCATCCAGAACCTTGTCGGCGAGCGCCACTGAGGCGTTCTCCTCGACGAAGACGCGCGCATCGCCATCGACGATCACCTGGTCGTCGGCCTCGGGCGCCGGCGCCACGGCCACCGAGAAGGTGGTGGCGTTCGGATCCGGACTGCTGATGCGCAGGCCGCCCTCCGGTGAATCGACCGCCTGAGTGGTCAGCGTCTTCACGATCGTGGTGGCGTTCTCGGTGAGGGTGAGCATGGCTCTCCTTCCGGTTGCTTACATCGAGTCGGCCACGATTCCGTCAATGCCGCGCAGCCGCAACCCGTTCGAGCAGATTGTGCGGGGAGACCCAGGTTCGCAGTCGGCCGGCCGTCACGCAGAGACGGTCGTCGTGCCGTGCACGCGCCGCAGGCGCGTTCCCGCGCGGCGGGAAGCCCAGAACGCGAGCCAGGCGAGCGGATGTCTGCTGTTCTTGTCGTAGACCCGGTATGGCACGAACTTCCCGTCGCGCGCGGGGTATCCCGCCGCGGCGCGCACGCTCGGCAGCAGCACCTCGGCGGCGTGCCGGTAGCCGAGCCCGGACGGATGCAGATGATCCAGCTCCGAGAACATCGTGCCGGGCTCCTTGCGGAAGAGCGGCCCGAGCGAATCCGCCAGTGAGACGGTGCGCGCACCCGCTCGCAGCGCGACGATGGTCTGGCTGGTCGCGTGCAGGCGCCCGAGCCAGTGCGCGAAGTACCGGAGGGGTTCGAAGAACGGACGCACCGTTCCCAGGTCCGGGCAGCTGGCGAGCACGACGCGGGTGCCCATGCCGCGGAGTTCGGTGATCGTCGTGCGCAGAGCCCCGAGCGACTCATTGAGAGGACGCAGGTGCATCACGTCGTTGGCGCCGACGATGATGACGGCGACGTCCGGCCGTGACGTGAACTCACGCACTTCGCCCAGCTGCACGAGGAGGTCGATCGATTCGGCGCCGACCCGTGCCACGTTCTCCAACTGCACCGGACGCTCCGCCACCTCGGCGAGCTCGTTCGCCAGAATGACGCCGACTGTCTCCGTCGGATCCTCCGAACCGTACCCGACCGCGAGGGAGTCCCCCATCAGCACCAGGTGCAGCGGCGGCTCCTGATACTGCCGTCCGAACAGCCCCCTCGTCGCCTCCGGGTCTTCTGTGCGTGACGGCAGCAGGCGCCCGCGCGCCCAGAAGCCCTCGGCGACGGTGAGAGCGGCGACGCTGGCGAGCGCCGCGAACACGGAACCGATGCCCACTGCGACGAGCCGGACAGCGAGCATCCATCGAGCGCGGGAAGGCGGCGATTCTGCCGCTCGGTCGTGGTCGGTCATCGTGTGCGTCGCAGACATCAACGGGTACTTGAAACGTTACCCGCGGTGCCTTGGAACCAAACGGAATTCGATGTGGTCGCGCTGTGAGTCGTCGCACGCTCGACGCCCCGGAGGCGTTAGTGCGCGAGGATGCCGAGCACGATCACGATCACGCCGAGTGCGCCGGTGATCAGTGCGGCCAGGATGCGCCGCCACCAGGGCCGACGGTTCCGCTGCGCGACGATGTAGCCGATGGCCATCAGCATCGCGATGCCGATCAGCAGCGCCACGAAGTAGGCGACGTATTCGTCCATCACATTCAGCGCTGCCAGCAGCAGGAAGAACGCCGGCAGCAGCATGGCCAGGAGCATCCCGAAGGAATGGCGGATCGACTCGGCCAGCGCCGTCTTCACGGGTATCGGCTCGGTGGCCTCGTCGTCGTGCGCGACGACCGCGCGAGCGTAGACGTGAGTCACCCAGAAGATGAGCGTGGTGACGACGATGAAGCCGAGCACCTCGAGGTCGGTCTCGAACTTCCAGCCGATGGCGGTCAGAGCGGTCACCAGCACGATGCCGTACACGGTGGCCTCTGTGCTGAACGCGTTCATCACGAACCGCGCGGCCGCGCCGGCGCGCGCTTTGGCTCGTTCCTCCCCCATGTGAAGTGAACTTACCTCGGAAAGGGCGAAGCGGTCAGGGCGATCCGCCCGGCGGTAGTGTGGCAAAGGCGGAAGGGGAACCGGTATGTCGACCGAACACGGCGATCGGGTGCCGATCGATGCACAGAGCGTCGATGCCCCGCTCTCGAGATTCGCCGTGTTCCTCGTCGTGACGGTCGGACCGGATTCCGCCTCGCTCGACACGGTGCGCGACACCATCTCGAGCATCGACGATCTCGTGAAGACCGTCGGATTCCGCGACCTCGGCGGGCATCTGTCGTGCGTCGTCGGCATCGGCCGTCTGCTGTGGGACCGACTGGTTCCCGACATCCGTCCCGCCGAGCTCGAGGTGTTCCCGACGATCCGCGGCGACGTGCACACCGCGGTCTCGACGCCCGGCGACCTGATCTTCCACATCCGTGCCGAGCGCATCGACCTGTGCTTCGAGCTCGAGCGCCTGCTTCTGGATGCCCTCGGCAGCGCCGTGCGCATCGCGGATGAGACCCAGGGCTTCCGCTACTTCGACGAGCGCGACCTGCTCGGGTTCGTCGACGGCACCGCGAATCCGATCGGCAGCGACCTCACGCCCACGGCCGTGATCGACGACGAGGATCCGCGCTTCGCCGGCGGGAGCTACGTCGTTGCGCAGAAGTACCTGCACGACATGGATGCCTGGAAGTCGCTCACCGTCGAGCAGCAGGAGGCGGTCATGGGTCGCACCAAGCTCGACAACGTCGAGCTGCCAGACAGCGTCGAGAACCAGAAGGCGCACAAGACGCTCGCGACGATCGTGGACGAGAACGGCGTCGAGCACGACATCCTTCGCGACAACATGCCGTTCGGCAGACCAGGAGCCGGGGAGTTCGGCACCTACTTCATCGGGTACTCCGCTCAGCTCTGGGTCACGATGCGCATGATGGAGCGGATGTTCATCGGGGATCCGCCCGGCTTCTACGACAAGCTGCTCGACGTGTCGACTCCGGTGACGGGCGGCACGTTCTTCGTGCCGTCGAACCCGGTGCTGCAGACGCTCGCCGACCCGATGGCCCTTGCCGGGACGCTGGGACTGAGCTCGGGCGGCGACGAGGGGACCAAGGCGTCGAACAACGAAGAGACCGACGGCTCGCTCGGCATCGGGTCGCTGCGCGCTCCCACTGACGAACTGGAAGGGACGGCATCATGACGAACCATCTGCTGCGCGGCCACGCGCCGCTCACCGACGCGACGTGGGCGCTGCTGGATGCCGAGGCATCCGCCCGCCTGCCCGTTGCGCTCGGCGCGCGCAAGCTCGTCGACTTCTCCGGGCCGCACGGTTGGGAGTACTCGGCGACCAACCTCGGTCGCGTGACCGGCGTCGTTGCTGCACCGGAGGAATCCGTCACAGCGCGCAGCCGTAAGGTGCTGCCGTTGGTGGAGGTGCGAGCGGACTTCACGCTCCAGCGCGATGAGCTCGACGGCGCCGATCGCGGCGCCGAGGATGTCGACCTCGGTCCGCTCGATGAGGCGGCGGTTCGTGCGGCGCGAGTGGAGAACTCGGCGGTCTTCAACGGATGGGACGCGGCCGGCATCACGGGCATTGTCGCCGCTTCGCCGCATCGACCACTGGTGCACGAGGGTGCTCCGCAGGACTACGACGACGTGGTCACGCAGGCGATCGCCGCGCTGATGCGATCAGGAGTGGACGGACCCTACGCGCTGGCGCTGGGACCGACGCAGTGGACGAGCGTGATCGAGGCGAACGAGGGAGGCGGCTACCCGCTGATCCGACACCTGCGTGACATCCTCGGCGGCCCCGTCGAGTGGGTCCCCGGACTCGACGGCGTCGTCGTGCTCAGCCTGCGCGGCGGAGACTTCGTGCTCGAGGTCGGTCAGGACCTCGCGATCGGCTACAGCTCGCACGACGCCCGGGGCGTGAACCTCTATCTCGAGGAGTCGTTCAGCTTCCGCGTCAACACCCCCGAGGCCGCCATCCAGGTCGTCATCGGCTGACGTCCCGGCCGCGACCCCGCCGGGTGAGCTCGCCGAAACCTGCGCTGGTGTCCCGGCCGCCGCCGAAATGTACTCGGCAGCGGCCAGGATGCCTTGCAGAGTGATCGTGTGCATGGCGATCACCGTGGCGGGAGCTTGTGCATGGCGACTAGCCACGTAACCTCGCGTTCCCGGCGCTCCCGATCGAGCCGGTTCTGCCGTGCGGCGAGCTCCCATTCCTCGTCGCGACTGGGGCGAGCACGGCTTTCGTGCCTGCTCCAGAGCACGAGGGCCAGGCCGACTCGCATCGCAAGGCGGTCCAGCGGACTCGGCGGGTGGGTGTTCCGGCGAAGAGAGGCGATGGCCTCGGTCGTCGACGCTCGTTGCTGGTCGAGTGTCTGCGTACTCATGGTTCGTTTCCTTTTGGTTCGGTTCTCTCGTGATGGCGTCGAACGAGCGGTGGCCGGTTCGACGGGTGCTCGCGGCGACTCTGCTGTCGAAGCGAGGCTCACGCGACGTTCGACAGATGCCGTCGGTCGCGATCTCGATGGGCGGATATAGGCGATTGAGGTGAGAGCCGGGCGAGCTTGCTCGTCCGGCCGAACTGATCGAGCCTTGAGCGGCGAAGCCGCGATACAAGAGACGATGGGTCGCCCGTTAGCGGAATGGAGGCGTTTTCTGCCGCGGGCACGTTCTGCCGCGGGCAGACGTGCGAGGGCAGGCGTGTGCGCCGGGTGCTCGCGGCTGGCCGGGCTTAGCGACAGCTGAGCCGCTCAACCGAGTCGATCGAGGCAGTGACGGGCAAAGTCCGCGTGCTCAACCGACGGGAGTGGCGTCCGCTCGTACGGCGGTGTTGCCTCGGATGCCGCTAGCGGCGCGTGGCGATCAGCACGATGCTCCCGTGCCAAGACGTCGCCCGCGCAGCAGGGAGGCGCCGCGGAACACGAAGGTGTGAGGCTGAGTGTGCGTGATGGCGTGCATCATGACGTTCCCCTTTCGTGTTCCTGTCCGCTCGAGCGCGACGACGCCGCGCGAGCCGGACCGAGTTCGGCCCTGACTGGGCCTCGGTAAACCTAGCGGTGGATCACCGCTGGGCGCAAGCATCCATACGGAATCATGCTCTACTCGTTGCGCTGCACGTCCCGCTCAGAGCCGCTTCGCTCCCTCGACCGTGACGCGGATGGCGTAGAGCCGCGTCGTCGCGGTGATGTAGAGCGTGTTGCGTTGCGGGCCGCCGAACTCGAGGTTCGCGGCGATCTCGGGCAGGCGGAGCAGGCCGAGCAGCGTGCCGTCTCGGTCATAGACGTGGATGCCTTCACCGGTCGCCGCCCAGACTCGCCCCTGGTCGTCCAGCCGCAGCCCGTCGTACCCCGCGTCGCTGGACGCGAACGGACGCTCGTCGCGCAGACCATCGCCGTCGACGTCGAACACGGTGATCGTCCGCAGCTCGCTGTCGCTCACGTAGAGCAGTCGTTCATCGGGGGAGAAGGCGAGGCCATTCGGCTGGGTGAGGATGTCGACGACCGCGGTCAGCGAGGCATCCACCGCACCCGATTCGGCAGCCCAGCGGTACACGTTGCGGCTGCCGATGCGTTCTTCGCCCCTGTGCCCCTCGTACTCGGTGAGGATGCCGTACGACGGGTCGGTGAACCACACAGAGCCGTCGGAGCGGGCCACGACGTCGTTCGGGCTGTTCAGCGGTAGCCCGCCGTAGGCATCCGCCAGCACCGACGTCGAGCCGTCGTGCTCTCGCCGCACGACGCGACGGTACCCGTGCTGGCACTCGACGAACCGGCCCTGCGTGTCGACGGTGCGCCCGTTCGCGAAGCCGGCTGGGCTCGCCCACACGTCGATGCGTCCGCTCACCTCGTCGTAGCGCAGCACGCGGTCGTTCGGGATGTCGCTGAACAGCAGAAAACGACCCTGCGGCGAGTACGCCGGGCCCTCGAGCCAGCGACCGTCGTCGAAGAGGATGCGCAACTCGGAGTCCCCGCGGATGCCGTCGAAGCGCTCGTCCAGGCGCTCGAACACGGCAGGGATGCGATCGGTCGTCATGCAGCCATTCCATCGCATCCCGAGGCCCTCACGCCGACGTTTCGAGCGGCTCGACTCGAAAGACGAATCGGCGTCCCTGCCGGAAGGGCTCGATCAGCTCGACGTTCTCGAAGGCGTCGCCACCGGGAATGGGCGATTCGCTCGCCCAGTAGACGCGTCGGGCGTTGACGCTCGCGGCGATCGCCGGGTCGGGATCCTCCGCCTCCCAGGACTGCACCGCCGGTGACCCCACGTAGCGCCAATGGTCGGCGACCGAGGAGTGATAGACCGCGGACACGGGGTCGGGCTCGTCAGACGAGACCGCAACCGTCACGCCCCCGGTCGGCGTTCTCCGAAGCCTGTCCAGCGCGAACCGGCGGCGTGCCGCGACGTGTTCGCCGTCGAAGTGCGGCCAGATAGTGCTCGGCGTCACGATTTCATCGAGCAGCTGCAGGCGGCGAAGGCGCGCGAAGTTGCCCATGGTCGCGGTGACGACGAAGGCGTCGAGTGGCACTGATCCGGGGAGACGGTACGTCTCGATGGAGAACTCGTGGGGGCGGTCGGCTCTGAACTCGATGCGCACCGCGACCCGCGCGCCGTTGTCGAAGGGCTCGCTGTGCACGTAGAGCGACAATCGCTCGACGCCGTCGACCTCATCGATGGTTCCCCGGACCGGATGCTCGGACGGCGCGGGGCCTGCGTCGATCGTCTCGGCGCTCCAGAATCGCTTGCCGGGTTCGAGGTCCCACGAGCTGTGCTCGAGCTCGCTGTAGCCGCGTTCGGTGGCGCCGCTGGGTATCGGCTCGAAGGCGAGGAAGTTGAGCAGTCGGCTCTGCGGCTGACCGAGATAGGGCGTGAAGATGCGCACCAGGCCCCGAGGGCCGGGGATGGGGCTGAGACCGACCTGGATGCCCTCTGCCAAGCCCCATCGCGGTTCTGCCGGCCACACCGTACTCGGGCGGACCCAGCCGCCGTCGACGACGGGCGGCCTCGGTTCCGATTCGGAGGACTGGCTCGGGTTCAACTGACTCTCCTTCGCATGCCACAGGTAATGGAATCGGTTTCGGTATCAGTTTGCACGTATTTCCGCTATCGTCGCACGTAATTCTCGACGGACAGACGAAACCGATTTCGGATGGTCCTGTCGACCATGACCGACTCGATGGGGAGATCGCCGATGTTCACGATTGCACCGAAACGCCGCCCTGTGCGCGTAGTCGTCGCGTTGGCCGTGGGTGCTGCGGCCTCTCTCGCACTGGCCGGATGCTCAGGCGACGACCCGGCCGCCATGCTCTCCACGAAGGACCGGCCTTCCGCCCTCGCCGGCGTGACGAACGTGCATCAGGTGTCGCAGCTCACCGGTCCGAAGTCGCCGAACAGCACCGGTCGCTTCGAGGTCGCCGGTCAGGATCTCGGCTCGATGTTCCAGGCGGACGGCAAGACCTGGTTCGTCTTCGGCGACACGTTCGGCCAGCGCGATCCGGGCATGACGGGCGGCGGCGGAACGGAGTGGCGCTCCAACACGATGGCGTACACGACCGACGCGGACCCGGCGGACGGCATCCACCTCGACGGCTACATCGTCGACGAGCAGGGCTGGGCGAAAGAGCTGATCTCGTCGAAGAAGGTCGACGAGGTCGAGATGACGACGATCCCGACATACGGGTTCGCGGCCAATGGTGCCATGTACCTGGACTACATGTCGGTGAGGCACTGGGGCGATCCGGGCGAGTGGGAGACGAACTACGCGGGTCTGGCCAAGTCGACCGATCACGGCCAGACCTGGAAGAAGCTCGCCTCGCCGCGGTGGGGCGGCAACAGCAACTTCGTGCAGGTCAGCGTGACCAAGGTGGGCGACGAGCTCTACTTCTGGGGCGTCACTCACGGCAGATTCGGCCCCGTGAAGCTGATGAAGGTCGCCGAGAAGGATGTCGAGAAGCAGAGCGCCTACCGCTACTTCTCAGGCACGAAGTCGGATGGCACACCGCAATGGAGTGCGAACGTCGCCGACGCGAAGGTGGTCGCCGACGGCACAGTGGGGGAGCTGTCGGTGGTGTGGAACGACTACCTGCAGCGCTGGCTCATGACCTACACCGACGGTGCAGGAGCCGGTGCGGTCATCAGTGACAGCGCGCGTCCGTGGGGTCCGTGGTCGACGCCGAAGACACTCGTCTCGTCAACCGACGTCCCGGGCTTGTACGCGCCGTTCATGCTCCCGCAGTACACCGCGAACGGCGGTCGCACCATCTACTTCACGCTCTCGAAGTGGGGTCCGTACAACGTGTTCTGGTACCGAGCCGACCTGAAGAAGAAGTGACGCGACCGCCGGCGAGTCAGGCGGGCATCCGTGGCGGTGTCGCACCGAGGTCGGGGACGGCCTCACGGCCTAGGTGAACCTCCAGGTCGTCGGCCGTCGGCGTCTTCGGGCGCCTCGCCGTCGGTCGGTCGAGGTAGAACAGCGACGTCGATGCGATGTCGTCGCGCAACGGCAGGTAGCGCCACCCGCTGCGCCAGCCGAGCGCCTGGATGTCGACCCGCAACCGCTCCGCGAACCGGATCGGATCTGCCAGATGCCAGCGGTACATGCCGAAGCGCTGCTGGCTGTCGTAGAGGCCGTCCGGTCGAATCACCTGCGGCATGCCGAGGTAGGGCGTGGAGAACTCGGTGTAGCCCTTGCCTGGGACGTCGAAGTTCCAGGCGCCGCCGAAGTAGTCCTCGGTGCCGGTGCCGCAGATCGTCGGGTACTCCTCGTCGGAATCCAGGTAGAACTTGATCTCGCCCTCTCCCCACCACCCGGCGCTGTTGGCGCCCCAGGCGATGTACGTGCCGACGTACTGGCCGGCTCCCTCGATGCCCTCGAGCAGGGTGTGGGTCTTCAGATACTCGAGCGGGTTGCTGCGGCGCCAGTGGGCGTGCAGGTATCCGTCGTCCGCGTAGTCGCCGCCGACTTCGTACGTGACCTGGTAGTAGACGCGCACCGTGCCATCGGAGAGGTTCTCGACGGTCAATCGTGCGCCATCGCGGAACGGCATCGGCCAGTACGAGTTGAAGCCGCCGTGCGGGTTCGCCGCTATGACCTGCGAGTCCACCTGGGCGAACCGGCCCCAGCCGTTGCAGAAGAAGTCGCCGTACGGCACCTCGATGGCCGGCTCGGATGCGCCGTCCCAGTAAGCGCGCAGCAGCAGCGTGCGCCAGTTGTCGGTGTGAGTCGTGATCCAGATGTGCTGGATCTTGCCCGCGCCCTTGATGCTCGCCAGCTCGAAAGTCTCGCCCGCTGCGATGTCGACGCTCGGCGAGACCTTCCATCCGGGCCCGAGGTCCCTGGCGCAGGATGCGCCGGTGCCCTCGGTCGCGCGGCCGCCACCGCCGACCGAGCCGTCGAAGTTCTCCGGACTGATCGAACGGGTCTGCACCTGGCGCAGGCGGGCGAGCGAGCCGAGGTCGCCGATGGTCACGTCAAGTTCTCCTCTACGTCGTTGTCGAATCGATACGGGTACCGGCCGAAATCGTTGGATGCAAAGCCATACATCCCGTAGGCTTGCAATCGATTTCAATCAATCTAGGGCTCGCCTTCTCCGGGTGTCAACTCGGTGAACGGGCGGCGCTACAGTACGGACATCGCCCGCGTGAGGCGGTGCCGAGCATGGGTGGGAAGAGTCGATGGCCACGATCTACGAGGTCGCAGCACTGGCCGGGGTGTCGCCGGCCACCGTCTCGCGTGTCTTCAACGGCATGAACGTGTCGGCGGAGAAGTCGAAGCTCGTGCGCAAGGCCGCCGACGAGCTGAAGTTCACGCCGAATCGCACGGCGCGCACGCTGCGCAAGCGCAACTCCGAGGTGCTGGCGCTCGTCATCCCCGATATCGAGAACCCGTTCTTCACCTCGCTCGCGCGAGGAGTGGAGGATGTCGCTCACGCCGCGGGCTACTCGGTCGTTCTCTGCAACAGCGACGGCGACCGCGAGAAGGAGGCCAAGTACCTCGACATCGCGGTGAGCGAGGACATGGGCGGCGTCATCATCGCGGCGGCGGATGAGCACAGCAACGTCGACAGTCTCCTCGCCCGTGGCCGTCCCGTTGTCGCCGTCGACCGCAGCCCGCACGGCGTGGAGGTCGACGCCGTCACCGTCGACAACAGGGCGGGAGGGCGCGCGGCGACGCAGGCCCTGTTCGACCAGGGCTACCGGCGGGTGGCGTGCATCACCGGTCCTGCGGATGTCGAGACGGCCATCCTGCGCGCCGACGGCTGGCGCTCGGCCACCACCGCGGCGAAGGTGGCGTATCGGCCGGAGGACTACCTGCTGAACGCCGACTTCCGGGTCGACGGTGGCCGGGATGCGATGCGCGCTCTGCTGTCGATGCCGGAGCCGCCGGACGCGGTGTTCGTCGCCAACAACCTGATGAGCGTCGGTGCGCTTCAGGTGCTCATCGAGCGCAGGCAGATGCCTCCGGCCGTCGGGATGGCGAGCTTCGGTGACCTCCCGTTCGCCGCTCTCGCACCGGCAGGCATCACGGTCGTGCACCTGCCGGCACGGCACCTCGGTGTCACGGCCGCGACGATGCTGCTGGAGCGAATTAGAGGGGACAAGCAACCGGCTCGCACGGTGGTGCTGCGCAACACGCTCACGGCGCCGACAGCCGCCGAGACGAACAAGCCTGAAACCGAAGCCGCGATCGGATGAGTCGATGCGGATCGGCTCCTGACTCGCCTTAGAGCGTCAGGTCGGTGCCGTCTCCGCCGGCAGCGTCGCGCGCACCCAGGCCTCGACCTGAGTTGCGACCTGGCCCGGGTCCAGAGCGTCCGTCTCGAGTATGCGAGCGTTCCAGCGCGCGTCGCCGCTCCGCCAGTTCTCCCAGCGTTCCCACCGCATCGGAGTCGTGCTGTCGACGCGGATCACCTCGGGCGAATGAGCCGGGTCGAGCGTGTGCCGATAGAACCATTCGCCGAACATGACGTGATGCGGGATGCTCTCCTCAGGTTCTCCGCGGTCCCGCAGCCGCCTGCGGCGTACTTCAGGCGAACAGTGCAGGACGAGCATCGATATGCCGTCGAGACGATCCGCAGACGGGGCAGCGAGCAACTCACCGAGGGGGACCTGGCCGCAGAGGAGAAAGTGCTTGCCCGAACTCTGCGCAGTCACCGCCGCCTGAACCCAGTGCTCCACGGCCGAATGCCGCCAAGCGGTGTCGGCGTCGACCGGCACTCCGATCGAGTCGAACTCGACACACTCGATCCGCTGCGACAAGTCGGCTGCCATCAGCGAGCGGAGGGCCGTCGACTTCCCGGAGCCGCTCGCCCCGCTCAATGACAACAGCATGCGGTCTCCTCGGCGGACGACTGCCAGGCTACTTCAGGCCGGCGATCTTGATGTTGCCGATGATCTTCCGCTGGAAGATCAGCACGAGGATGATCACGGGGAGCGCGGCGAGCATCGAACCCGCCATCAGGAGGCCGAGCTCGGGCCCGCGGGAGACCCGGAAGTTCGCCAGGTACTGCCCGACCACGTAGAGGTTGGGGCTGGTGATGGTCATGACAGGCCAGACGTACGAGTTCCAGTACGCCATGAACGACGTCACGCCGACCACCACGAAGGCGGGTTGCGACAGCGGCAGGAAGATGCGCGTGAAGATGCGCCAGCGTCCCGCGCCGTCCAGGAGCGCCGCCTCCTCAAGAGCGATCGGGATGTTCAGGTAGAACTGCCGAATGAAGAACACCTGCGCGGCCGACGCCAGCGGCGGCAGGATCAGCACGAGCATCGTGTCGAGCATGTGCAGCTTCGTCACCACGATGAACGAGGTGAGCAGGATCGCCATGTTCGGGATGAACATGGTGCCGATCACGATCACCCAGAGTGTGCGCTTGAACGAGAAGTCCAGGCGAGCGAACACATAGGCGGCCATCGAGTTGATGGCGATCGAGAAGACCGTGAAGATCGCTGCTCCCGCGAACGTGATCATCATCGCGCGCGAGAACTCCGGGTCGACGAGGATCTGAACGTAGTTCTCGACGTGCCAGCTCGGCGGGAAGAAGCTGAACGGGGTGGCCAGCACGTCGGAGTTGAGCTTGAAGCCCGACAGCGCCATCCAGGCAAGCGGGAACAGCGCGGCCAGCCCGAAGAACACGCCGACGACGACTCGGGGGATGCGCACGGATGAGCGCTCTTTCATCGCCATCAGCCGTCGACCGCCTTTTCTGAATTGAGGACCGCGAAGATCGACGCCGAGATGGCCCCGAGCACAATGAACAGCAGCAGGGCGCCCGCGATGGGCTGGCCCTGGTACGTGTCCTGCGTGAAGTGGTTGAAGAGGTAGAGGTTGGGAAGCAGCGTCGCGTTCAGGGGTCCGCCCTGCGTCATCAGAAGCGGGAGGTTGATCTCCTGGATCGACGCGGTGAAGTTCGCGATCAAGAGGTAGAGGATCACGTTCTTCAGCGACGGGATCGTGATGTACGTCATCTGTTTGAACCAGCCGGCGCCGTCGAGCGCGGCTGCTTCGTAGTAGCTCTCGGGGATGTCGAGCACACCGGCGAGCATGATGAGCGCCGTCAACCCGAACATCATCCACACCTCGGGCACCGCGAGCGCCGGGAGCGCGATCGACGGGTCGGCGAGCCACGCGATCGGCTGAACGCCGAAGAGGCCGAGGAACCAGTTGAGAACGCCGCCGGAGTAGTCGTAGATGATCGTGAAGACGATCGCGACGATGACGCCGGAGATGATCGTCGGAATGTAGATCGACGTCTTGACGAAGCCGGCGATCTTGCCGCCGAGTCCTCTCGCGATGTTGGCGAAGAGGAACGCCAGGATCATCACCGTGGGGACGACCATCGTGGCGAACAGGAGTCCGCGGCCGATCGAGGCGAGGAAGTCCGGCGATTGCAGCACGTTCACGAAGTTGCGGAAGCCGACGTACTCGCTGGCGCGGTAGAAGCTCCAGTTGAAGAAGCTCAGGTATCCGGCACTGATCAGCGGAACGATCACGAAGATGATGAGCAGGATCACCACGGGCGCGAGCATCAGATAGGCGATCAGATTGTCGCGGTGGCGGCGACGCCTTCCTGCCATCTTCTGCGAACCGCGACGGGCGGGCGTCGCCGAAGCGACGCCCGCCTGCCTGGGCAGTTCCGTCATGCCCGTTCCCGTTGACCCGGTGACGGCGCCGGTCATGAGCCGGACTGCACGCTCGCCTGGGTGTTCGTTCCCGCGAGCTTGTTGCTGGAGATGAACTGGTTCATCTGCTGCTTGGCCGTTGCGAGCGCCTGATCAGCGCTCGTTCCCTTCATGGACTTCTCGATCGCCGTGGCGATGTCCGTCGACAGGTCGATCGGGTACGTCGCCTCCGGCACGCCGTACTTGACGATCTTGTCGGTGATGATCTTGCGGAACGGGTCGGCCTGCGCCGACGAGTCGGCGTCGATGGCCTTGACGATCGACGTGCGCGCAGCATACTTCGACCAGCCCGACGCCTTGAAGTAGTCCATCATCACGCTCTGGCCGGATGCCAGCAGGTACGTGATGAAGTCGGCTGCGCCATCCTGCGTCTTGGACTTGGCGTCGATGGCGAGGGTCCATCCGCCGAGCGTCGCGGTCGGACGGGTCTGGTCTCCGTCGATCGAGACCATGGGCGCCGCCGCGATCTTGCTCTCCAGCTTCGGGAACTGCTGACGCAGCAGTCCGATGAACCAGGAGCCGGTGATCTGCATCGCGAGCTTGCCCTGACCGAGCGGCGTTCCGTCGGCGTACGCGGAGAGCGCCTGCTTCGGCATCCCGCCGCTGTTGTACAGCGACGCGTAGAACTCGGCGAGCTTGACGTAGGGCGGAATCGTGGGATCCGCCGATGACCAGTCGGTCTTCACCGGATAGTGCTCTGCCGCGTTCTGCTGAAGGCCCCAGCTCGACCACGACAGGTCGGCCGCCACGGAAGCGGTGCCCAGCCCGTACACATTGCCCTTCTTGAGCTTGGCGGCGATGTCGGGGAGCTGATCCCAGCGTGTCGGCGGCTTGTTCGGGTCGAGTCCAGCGGCCTGGAAGAGGTCTTTGCGGTAGAACATGACGGTCGACGGCTCCACCAGCCACGGATACGCGTACTGCTTGAGCGAGGACGACGGAGTCGCCTTGGCGCTGACGAACTTGGCGATCGAAGGATCGATGTCGTCGAGGTACTGACTCTTGATCAGCCCGTTGAGCGGCACGAGGGAACCGGTTGAGACCGCGGAGCCGATGTTGCCGTAGCTGATGGTGTAGACATCCGGTCCGTTGCCCGCCGCCTGCGCTGCCTTGAGCTTCTGCGCCCACGCATCGGCAGGCACGATGGACAGCTCCACCTTGTACTTGCTCTGGCTGGCGTTGAACGCCGCTACGTGCTTCTTCTCCCAGGCGCTCTGCCAGTCCTCGAACTGCTGCGACCAGAAGTTGATGACCTTGCGGCCGCCGCTGTTGCCTCCGCCGGCCGGCTGCCCGGGAGTGCCGCTGCCGCAGGCGGTGAGGAGAGACGCACCGAGCGGGGCAGCGGCGGAGATGAGTATGCCTTGGAGCACCCGGCGACGCGTCCACGCCGAGTGGAGGTCGATCGAGCGACCCTCCGATGATGATTGCAAGGTGAGTCCTTCCACTCCGTGCCGTCTTTGCCACGATTCCTCGCGAAATCGATTACGCACACGTAAACACGGAGCATTGAGCCTTGTCAAGACGGCTCTGGCGGCGTGAGCGCCCGACGATATGAAATCGATATATCCACGTAATTCGTGCAACCGATTCCCGAACCACGGTGCTCCTGTGGTGTCGGAAGGACGCGTGCGCCGGTCTCTTGCGTGCTTGAGGGTGTGCCAACATACTTGAAACCGATTACACGAAAGGCGACGTCGACGATGACCGACCAGCAGGCCCGCGGGATCCGCGATGCAGCGCGGGATGGCGCCGCAGAGCGGGGCCTCGCCGCGGGCGAGTCAGGCTCGCGGATCCTCGGCCCCGACGCATCCGTCGCAGCGTTCCCGCTCGGCGGCATCGGAACCGGCAACGTGTCGATCGGCGCCAGGGGAGAGCTGCGCGACTGGGAGATCTCGAACCATCCGGACAAGGGCACGTGGCTGCCGTTCACCTTCTTCGCGGTCCGGGCAGAGCCCACGGGCGGCGACGCCGTGGTGCGCATGCTGGAGAGCCGACTGCAGGCGCCGCACGAGGGAGACTCCGGACACCACATCGGCAAGGTCGGCGGACTTCCGCGGCTGCAGTCCTCGCGGTTCCGCGGTGAGTATCCGATCGCGACCGTCGACTTCGACGACGACCGGCTGCCGGTGCGCGTGCGGCTGACCGCGTTCACGCCGCTCGTGCCGCTGGATGCCGACGATTCGGGCATCCCTGCCGCCGTCTTCCGCTACACGATCACCAATCCCACCGATGATGCTGTGCGCGTGAACCTCGCCGCCGCCATGTCGAACCCGGTGGCCATCACCGGTCACAACGTGTTCCAGTTCCCGGAGTACGCGGGAATGCCCACCGTCGAGTTCCGGGACGACGGACGGATCCGCGGCCTCGCATTCGGCACGGACCTCGAGCCCGACGATGTGCGCTACGGCACCGCCACGCTCACCACGACGGACGAGGTGACCGCGACGCCATGCTGGCCCGTCGACTTCTGGCAGGACGGCATCCAGTTGTTCTGGGACGCCTTCACAGCAACAGGGCGCCTCGAACCGTCACCCGTGTTCAGCCTCGACGGCGGCGACGTCGCCAGGCTCCCGAAGCTGCGCACCGGCAGCATCTCCGTCGAGAACGAGCTCGGGCCGGGCGAGACGCGCGACATCGAGTTCGTGCTCGCTTGGCACACACCGAACCGCCCGAAGGCCTGGAACGGCATGGTCGGGCTTCCGAACACCCACGCCGACGACATCGTGCAGAACCAGTACGCGACCCGGTACGCCGATGCCTGGGCGGCGGCATGCGACGTCACCACGCGTCTGCCCGAGTTGGAGGCGGCCACCCGGGCGTTCCACGACGCGCTTTACGACTCCACGCTTCCGATGGAGGTGGTGGATGCCGTCACCTCCACGCTCGTAGCGGCGCGCAGCACCACGTGCTTCCGCATCGCCGACGGCACCGGGGAGGGTCGATTCGCCGCCTGGGAGGGCAGCTTCGACCACGCGGGAAGCTGCGAGGGTACGTGCACTCACGTGTGGAACTACGCGCAGACGCTCGCCGCGCTGTTCCCGTCGTTGGAACGCAACGCGCGGCGCAACGAGTTCCTGAACGAGACGCTGCCCGACGGGCGCATGCGTTTCCGCACCAACTCGGTGTTCGACGCCGAACCGCTGGAATTCCACCCGGCGGTCGACGGACAGATGGGCACCGTCGTGCGGCTCTACCGCGAGTGGCGCTTCAGTGGTGACGACGATTTTCTGCGCGAACTCTGGCCGGCGGCCAAGCGGGCTGTCGACTTCGCGTTCACCGCGTGGGATTCCAATGGTGACGGCGTGCTCGACAGCCAGCAGCACAACACGTACGACATCGAGTTCTACGGTGAGAACTCGCTCGCCAACTCGATGTTCATCGCCGCGCTCGCGGCTGCAGCTCGCATGGCGGAGCACCTTGGTGACTCCGAGGCGGCCGAGCGGTACGGGTGCGCGGCCGACACCGCATCCGAACTCGTCGATCGCATGCTCTACAACGGCGAGTACTACGACCAGCGTCTCGACGACGTCGACGCGCACCGCTATCAGTACGGCACCGGTTGCCTCTGCGACCAGCTGCTCGGCCAGACCCTCGCCCACCTCGTCGGCCTCGGTCACATCCTTCCCGCCGGGCACGTGAAGAGCGCCGTGCGCTCGATCCATCGCCACAACTTCCGGCGCGGCTTCGACGACTACGCCAGCGTTCAGCGCACCTACGCACTGAACGACGAGGCCGGACTCGTGCTCTGCACCTGGCCGAACGGCGGGCGGCCGCGCATCCCCTTCGTCTACTCCGACGAGGTGTGGACCGGCATCGAGTACCAGGTTTCCACGAACCTCATCTACGAGGGATTCATCGACGAAGGCCTCGAGATCGTGCGGGCGACGCGGGCGCGGCACGACGGCATCCGTCGCAATCCATGGAACGAGGCGGAGTGCGGCAACCACTATGCGCGGTCGATGGCCAGCTGGGGGGTGCTGCTCGCGCTGACGGGAGCACAGTGGGATGCACCGGCCGGGCGGTTGAGCGTCGCACCGGTCGACGCCGTGTTCTGCGACGGAGACGCGAGCATTCCGTTCACGACGGGCACCGGCTGGGGCGTCGTCGAGCTGGACGACGACGGCGCGCGGCTGCGCGTGCTCGGCGGGCACCTGACGGCGCACGCGGTAGAGGTGACGCATCCGCGGCTCGGCCGACTGACGGCATCCGACGTAGCGCTCACCGCCGCCGACGCGATACCTCTCACCATCACCACGACACCACTGGAGAACTCGAAATGAGCACCTACGCCCTTCCCACCCCGCTGAGCCGTCCGGAGGCGAAGCCGAAGACGCTCTACACGGTGGCCAGCGGTGACCTGCGACCGAGCGCGAACGTGAAGTGCTGGCCGACGCAGCGCAGGCTCGAGGAGGACTTCGCCGCTGCCGCGCAGTCGTTCGGGTGGTCGATCGAGCGGGCACATCCGTTCGACGAGCAGAAGGGCCACGGGTTCATCGACAGCCAGCGGGCCGGCATCGAGGTGTTCAAGAACATCCCCGCCGACGCGCCGGTCGTGGTGGTCGACGCCGTGTGGCAGTACAGCCACCACGTGCTGCCGGGGCTGCGGACGCATCGCGGCCCGATCCTGGTCGTGGCGAACTGGGCCGGCGACTTTCCGGGGCTCGTCGGCCTGCTGGGCCTCACCGGCAGCATGACCAAGGCGCAGGTCGACTACTCCGCGCTGTGGAGCGCCGACTTCACGGATGCCTGGGCCCGCGCGAAGCTCGGCGAGTGGCTCGAGACCGGCACGATCGAGCACGACCAGTCGCACGTGCGCGACCTCCCGGCGCTCGACCCGGAGAGCCCCGAGGTGGAGCTCGGGACTGCGCTGGCCAGGCAGTTGAGGGACGAGAAGGCCATCATCGGCGTCTTCGACGAGGGCTGCATGGGCATGTACAACGCGATCTTCGACGACGAACTGCTCAACCCGCTCGGCATCTACAAGGAGCGGCTCTCGCAGAGCGCACTCGTCGCCGAGATGAAGAAGGTGAGCGACGACGAGAAGTGCGCGATCAAGCGGTGGCTCGATGAGCGCGGGTTCACGTTCCACTTCGGATCCGACCCCGCCACGGAGCTGACCGAGGACCAGGTGCTGAGCCAGTTCGCGATGTACATCGCTGCGCTGCGCATCGCGGACGATTTCGGGTTGGATGCCGTGGGCATCCAGTACCAGCAGGGACTGAAGGACACGGTGCCGGCCAGCGACCTCGCCGAGGGGCTGCTGAACAATGTGGAGCGGCCGGCGGTGTTCAGCCGCGACGGGCAGCGCGAGCTGTATGCCGGGCATCCGCTGCCGCACTTCAACGAGGTGGACGAGGGAGTGGCGGTCGATGCGCTCGTCACGAACCGCATCTGGACGGCCATGGGCCTCGACCCGGCGACGACCTTGCACGACATCCGCTGGGGCGAGGAATACGACGGCGAGTTCGTGTGGGTGTTCGAGATCTCCGGATCCGTTCCCGCTTCGCACAACGGCGGCTACGACAAGAGCTACTCGATGCGTCAGCCGCCGATGTTCTTCCCGCTCGGCGGGGGAACGCTGAGCGGATGCTCGAAACCCGGCGAGATCGTGTGGTCGCGGGTCTTCATCATGGACGGCGAGCTGCACGTCGACCTGGGCCGCGGTCACGTGGCCGAGCTGCCGGCGGAGGAGACGCAGCGGCGGCTGGATGCGACCGACCCGCAGTGGCCGATCATGCACGCCGTGTTGCACGGCGTCAGCCGGGACCAGCTGATGGCGCGGCACAAGGCGAACCACGCACAGGTCGTGTACGCACCGGATGCGGCCACCGCGGACCGTGCACTGCTGGCGAAGGCGGCGTTCTTCGCCGAGCTCGGCGTGCACGTGCATCTCTGCGGCGACGTCGCGATGTAGGTGGCGCATCGGCGCAGTCGAGCAGTCGAAGAATGCGACCGTAACAGAGCGTCACGCTGCAAGCGCTTACCGCGTCCGCTCACTAAGGTGTCTCGGCGTGACATCGACGACTTCCGCAGCCCAGCATCCTTCAGGCGACGACACAGCGGGCGACAAGCCCAAGCGCAAGCCGAAGCGCTGGTACACCTCGTTCGGTGTGCAGATCATCGCCGGCCTGGTGGCCGGTGTCGTGGTCGGTCTCATCGCCCGCACGCTCGGCGGCACGACGCTGAATCCGAACTGGCTCACGGCGACCGTGACCACGATCGGGGGTGCCTACGTCTCACTGCTGACCGCAGCGGTCGTGCCGCTGGTCTTCACGGCGGTAGTGAGCTCGATCGCCAACCTGCGCAAGGTCTCGAATGCTGCGCGGCTCGCCGTGCAGACGCTGATCTGGTTCGCGATCACGGCGTTCATCGCCGTGCTCATCGGCATCGCGCTCGGCCTCATCGTGCAGCCGGGCTCGCACACGGGCGTCAGCAAGGCGGATGCCGCCGACCCGACCCACGTCGGCTCCTGGTGGGCCTTCCTCACCGGCCTCATCCCGGCGAACGTGTTCGGCCTGCAGGCGCAGTCGCAGGTCGTCGGGACCGGCGCACAGGCATCCGTCACGACAGCCGTCTCGTTCAACGTGCTGCAGGTCATCGTCATCTCCGCCGCGATCGGCATCGCCGCGCTCATGGTCGGCAAGAAGGCGGAGCCGTTCCTCACCCTGACCACTTCGGTGCTGGCGATCATCCAGAAGGTGCTGTGGTGGATCATCCGCCTGGCCCCGATCGGCACCCTGGCACTCATCGCGAAGGCCGTCGCCACCTACGGATGGGATGCTCTGGGCTCGCTCGGCGTCTTCGTGATCTCGATCTACGTCGGACTCGTGATCATCCTGTTCGTCGTGTATCCGATCATCGTTCGCACCAACGGACTGTCGATCAAGCAGTACTACTCGGGTGCGTGGCCTGCCATCCAGCTCGGCTTCGTCTCGCGCTCGTCGATGGGCACCATGCCGCTCACGGAGCGCATCACCGAGCGCAACCTCGGTGTGCCGCGCGAGTACGCGTCCTTCGCCGTGCCGCTCGGCGCGACCACCAAGATGGACGGATGCGCGGCCCTCTACCCGGCGCTCGCCTCGATCTTCGTCGCACAGTTCTACGGCATCCACCTGTCGTTCGGGCAGTACCTGCTGATCGTCGTCGTCGCCGTGATCGGATCCGCGGCCACGGCCGGCACCACGGGTGCGACAGTGATGCTCACCCTCACGCTCTCCACGCTGGGTCTGCCGCTCGCCGGCGTCGGGCTGCTGCTGGCGATCGACCCGATCATCGACATGGGCCGCACCGCGATCAACGTCGCAGGGCAGGCACTCGTGCCGACGATCGTCGCCAAGCGCAACGGCATCCTCAACCTCGGTCTCTACAACGCGCGTCGGAACGGCAGCGACCCGTTCAACGACGACGACGTGGACGAGAAGGAGCTCGAGCCCGCCGCGGCCTGAGCCCGTCGCGAGGTTCGAGCACCGCGCGCGTAGTTCAGCGACGCGCTACACAAATCGGCATCCGCTACATAAATCGGCATCCGCTACACAAATGACGTGTAGCGGATGCCGATTTGTGTAGCGCCTACGCTGGTTCGGTGCGCAGACCGACGACTCGGATGCTCCGCGCGGCCGCCGTGGTCGCACTCGCGGGGCTGCTCGGGTCCGGCCTGTTGAGCGGGTGCGCGGTGCCCACTCCGAAGCCGCATCACACGGCATCCGTCGCGCCCAGCCGTCGAGCGACACCGACGCCCACGCCCACTCCGACGGACCCGATCGCGGGCATGACCCTCCAGCAGAAGGTGGGTCAGCTGTTCATGGTCGGCACGCAGGCGACGGCCGCTGACCCCACCACACTCGACGCGGTGAAGTCGCTGCACGTGGGGAACGTCTTTCTCGCGGGCCGGTCGCACGGTGGCGTGGCTGCGACGAAGGCCGTGGTGTCGCAGTTCACCTCCCTTGTCGGGGCGGACACGACCGCGGGCCTGCCGCTCTTCGTGGCGACAGACCAGGAGGGCGGCGAGGTGCAGGTGCTGAACGGACCTGGCTTCGAGGATATGCCCTCCGGGCTGCAGCAGGGCGGTATGGATCCGATGCAGCTGAAGGACGCGGCACTCGGCTGGGGAGGCGAGCTGATGGCATCCGGTGTGAACATGAACCTCGCACCGGTCGTCGACCTCATCCCTTCGCCACAGGACGCAGCGAACAATCCACCGATCGGTGGGTTCGACCGGCAGTACGGTTACGACCCGGCCACGATCACGACGCACGCGGATGCCTTCCGCGCCGGCATGGATACCGCCGGCGTCGTCCCCGTGATCAAGCACTTCCCGGGTCTCGGCGCTGTCACCGAAAACACCGACACGGACTCCGGTGTCACCGACACCATCACCACGGCGACGAGCCCGAGCGTGGGGGTGTTCGGCACCGAGATCCAGCACGGAGCCCGGGTCGTGATGATGTCGACCGCGATCTACACCCAGCTCGACCCGGGCGGGCCCGCGGTGTTCTCGTCCGCGATCGTCACCGGCTTGCTGCGCCAGAAGCTCGGCTTCAACGGCGTGATCATGAGTGACGACATGTCGGCGGCGGAGCAGACTTCCGCCTGGTCGCCTGCGGACCGAGCCGTGCTCGCGCTCGAAGCCGGCGTCGACATCGTGCTGCTCTCGGCGGATCCGTCTCTCGCGGCCCCCGTGGTGTCGGCGGTGGCGACGAAGGCGCAGTCCGACCCTGCCTTCGCAAAGGTCGTCGACGCCGCAGCCCGTCGCGTCGTTCAGCTCAAGCGCGACCAGTTCGGGTGAGTGGCAGCCTCAACCCACCACACGCGGCTGCTGCTGCGTGATGCAGTGGATGCCGCCGCCGCGCTCGAAGATGGCTCGCGCATCCACTCCGACCACCTCGCGGCCGTCATATGCCTCGCCGAGTATGTCCATCGCCTGCTCATCGTTCGGATCATCGAAGGTGCACGCGATGACGGCGCCGTTGACGACCAGATGGTTGACGTAGCTGTAGTCGACGAAGTCCTCCTCGTCACGCAGCACCTGCGGTGCGGGCAGCTCGTCGAGGTCCCATTCCGCGCCATCGGGCGTGCGTGAAGCGCGGAGCGTGTCGAGGATGTCGCGGGTGATCTCGTGATCGGGGTGCGAGGCATCCTGCTGGCTGTGCACGAGCATCCGACCCGGTGACGGGATCGTGGCGACGATGTCCACGTGGCCACGCGTGCCGAAGCGCTTGGCGTCGCGGTACAGCCCGCGCTTCAGCCAGATCGGATTCGTCGTGCCGATCGTACGCGCCAGCTCTGCCTCGACATCCTCTTTGCTGAGCTCCGGGTTACGGCCGGGATCGAGCTGCACCGTTTCGGTGAGGAGCACGGTGCCGAGACCGTCCACGTTGATGGCGCCACCCTCGTTCACGAGGTTGCTCACGACTCGCGTCACTCCGGCTCGGGCGGCGACGAGCGCTCCGATCACCGAGTCGCTGCCCCACTGCGCCCAGTCCTGCGCGCCCCATCCGTTGAACCGCCAGGTCACGCCGCCCAGGCGCCCGTTCTCGCCGAGCACGAAGGTGGGGCCGATGTCGCGCATCCACGCGTCGTCGAGCGGCGCGGTCACGAGCTCGATCTCACTGGAGAGATAGCGTCTCGCCGCCGCGAGATCGTGCGGATCCACCACCATCGTCACGGGCTCGAACCGCAGGATGCTGTGCGCCACCTCGCACCACGCGGTACGCGCCTCGTCGAGTTCGCCGGCCGTGTCGCCGAGGTAGCCGCCGTCGGGCGGGAACGCCATCCAGATGCGGTCCTGTGGCTCGGTCTCGGCGGGCATGCGCCACAGCGGAGCCCTGTCGGCTGCGTCGGATGGCTCGGCGGCGTCGGATGCCTCGGCGGCTTCGGCAGCCTCGTCCGGCTCGACGACGTCGAGGTCGACCACCTCGCCCGAGGCGTCCACGGCGAACAGTTCGGGCGCGTCGTCCGTACCCTTGCGTTTCTCGGGTGCTTTCTCGCGGTCATCCTTGCTCATGGCGTTCCCCCTCGCCTCATCATTCCCTCCCGTGCCGTTCGCCCGCCGCGCTCAGGGCGCGACGCGCCCGCCCAGCGGATGGTCGGCATCCACCGGCTCGATCAGTGCTGCGTAGGTATCGGGTCGCCGCGTCGCCAGGAAGGGGAACAGCGTGAGCCAGTGCGAACGCTGGTCGAGGTCGAGATCGGCGACGAGCACGGCCTCCTCGTCGCGCGGCGCCTCCACCAGTACTCGGCCGTAAGGATCCGAGATGAACGACGAGCCGTAGAACGTCAGCTCGCCCTCATCGCCGGTGCGGTTCGGCACGATCATGAACGTGCCCGCCGTGATCCCGTTGCCCACGATGACGTGGCGCCACACCGGGGCAGTATCGAATCCGGGATAGTCCGGCTCCGAGCCGATGGCCGTCGGGTACACGATGATCTCGGCTCCCGCGAGCGAATAGAGGCGGGCGACTTCGGGGAACCACTCGTCCCAGCAGGTGGGCATCCCCAGCGCGGCACCGTCGAGCTCCGCCGGCCGGTGCACCGGGTAGGGATCGTCCGCCGGGCCGGGCCTGAAGTACGTGTGCTCGTAGTAGCCGGCCGTCACCGGGATGTGCAGCTTGTGCGTCGAGCCCACCAGCTCGCCGTCACGGCCGACGAAGATCGCCGTGTTGAGACCGAGCCCGTCGCTGCCCTCGTCGCGCTGGTAGAGGGATGCGTGCACCGCGACACCGTGCTTCCTCGCTGCTCGGGACGCGAACGCGAGCGTCGGACCCGTTCGCAGGTCCTCGGCGGCATCCGACGCCCGCTCTCCGCCGCGCACGTAGGCCGGATACTTCGACAGGGTCAGCTCCGGCAGGAACACGGCGGAGGCGCCGGCCTCTGCGGCTTGGCCGATCGCGGCATCCAGCACCGCTTCGAGCTCGGTGCGGTTCTCGCGCCAGCGGTGCTGCACGAGTGCGACGCGCACCGGAGGACGGCGGGGCGAGTCGTTCGGAGCCGGGATGCCAGGGGCGAGTGACTCGGGTCCGGCGAGCGAGGGGAGCGGGCCGTCGGCGGTGATGAGGCGCATCGTTGTGCCTTTCGTGAACGTGAGCGGAGCGCGGTGCTGGACGGCCGGAGCCGTTGTATCGGAAAGCCTGTCGTATCAGACCAGGATGCGCTGACTCTGAATGGAACCGTCCTGCTCGAGCCACGACAACCGCACCACGTTGAGGTTGCTCGACCGGGCGCCGAGGGCTGCGAGCGTGAACGTGCGCGAGGTGCCGGCATCCACTCGGTCCTGCCGAGCGAGGCTCGCCGGAGCCCAGCCCGTGCCGTCGAACACCTGGATGCCGACGAGCGTGAGCGTCGCGCCAGAACCGTTCGTCAACGTGAGGCCGTCGCCGCGTGGGTCTCGCGTCAGCGACCACGGCTCAGCCGCCGGAGTAGTCGCCTCGGCCGCCCTCGGGGCGCGTGAACCCTCCGCGAGCGCCATGTGTTCCGGTGCGAGTGCCGCCTTCACGGAGTGGACCGAGCGCTTGTTCCTGATGCTCTGCACGAACGCCGCGATCGCCACACCGGCGGAGGCCAGACCGCCGATGCTTCCGATCCAGCTCGGTATGAAGAGACCCCAGAGTTCGCTCACTCCCCGAGGCTAGCCCCGGCCGCCCGCAGCGAGGCTTCCCGCGGGTGTCAGAGGTGCCGGGTGAACCGCAACGCCGTCCACACCTCAGCACGGTCGGCGAACGAGCCGAAGTCTCGCCCGAGCGTCTGCTCTGCGGTCCGGATGCGCGCGGTCAGCGTGTGCCGGTGCACGCCGAGCGTGCGCGCGGCCGCGTCGTACACCCCGTTGTGCTCCAGCCAGGCCAGCAGCGAGTCCGCGAGCACGCCATCCGAGTCGTGCGCACTCAGCGGCGCGAGCAGCGCGGATGCCCGAGCTCGCGCATCCGCATCGTCAAGCGTCGCCAGCAACCCGCCTCCGATGCCCCTCCGATCGCCACCCGAAGCGGAAGCCGGGCCGGATGCCTGCGCCGCCGCGATCGTCGACCGCTGCTTAGCGGCGACACGCGAAGCGGAGCGCTCGAGCGCCGTCACGTCGGCGCCGGCCAGCCCGCTCAGGTCGCCGAGCTCGACTCCGAGCGAGCTCGCGTCCTCGAGCGCGCGCAGCAGTACGTCGCGCATCGCCGTGTGCGCTGACTCGAGCGCGCGACCCTGCTCGAGGGCGAGCCCGGCGAGCGCGACGACGCCCGTCACGACCTGCTGCGCAGCCTGGTCCACCTCGTCGTCTCCGCCGTGTGCGAGCACCCCGAGCAGTCGGTCACTGGCGCCGATCGTCTGCAGCGAGACGACAGTCGTGTCCTCGACGATGGTGGATGCCGCGCGACGGCGGGCGCGGAGCATCCGTGCCGCCTCGGACTCGACGCTCGCACGGGCGGATGCCGTCAACGCCCGCGCGGGGAACACCCGATCGACGACGCCGCTGGAGTCCACGAGCACCACCCACCGGCCCAGCTGCCGGGAGAGCTCGGCCAGGGTAGCGGAGAGCCCGTCGGTGCGAAGGGCGGCCAGCGACACCGCTCGCTGCGCCGACAGCGCCCACGTGTTGCGTGCGTACGCCTGCTCGGCGACCAGGTCGGCCGCGTACCGCGCGACGGCGATGAACGGGGTGCGGTACGGAACCTCGAAGAGTGGGAGCCCGACCAGCAGGCAGGACTCCGCGAGGCCGTCCGGGGTCTCACGCACGACATCCGTGCCGAAGCCCAGCCCGGCGACCTCCGCCGCAGCGAGCCGCGCGACGTAACCGTCGTAATCCGAATCGGTGGTCCCGCCGAACTGGGTGCCCGTCGTGAGCAGCACCTGTCCGGGGATGACGAACGGCGTCGGGTCGGCCAGGTCGGAACTGTGCACCCAGGAGACCTCGGCGTCGAGGGCATCCGCGGCAAGGTCATCCGCCGGAGTGAGGAGACGCAGCCCCAGTTCCCGGCGGGCGAGCAGAACACGTACTGTGGGTGCCGGCATGTCCCAAGTGTACAGAGTGGCCAGTCAATGGCATCCGGATGTACAAGGTGTACAGGTACGGGCATCGCCCGTCGTCCTAGCCTTGGCCCAAGGCCGTCGTACTTCGCTGCGCGCGGTTCGTAACTCCTGCAAAAACGAAGCGCGGCCACGCTGCATCGTGGGATCACGCGGTTCGTACACTGTGCGGGTCACGAACTGCAGGAGCTGTGAACCGACGGCGGGGCTGAACCCTCAAACCCAGACGAATCGAGACAAAGATGACCATCGTCGACACGCAGCCCGGCGCTGCACCCGTCGTCCCGACCGGAGGCCCCGACTTGCCGCAGGAGCGGCGGCTCGTCACCGAGATTCCGGGGCCCCGGTCCCGCCGACTTCTCGAGCGCAAGGCCGAGGCCGTCGCGAAGGGCGTCGGCCACACCATCCCGGTGGCCACGGTCGCCGCAGGTGGCGGCGTGCTCGTCGACGCCGACGGCAACTCGTTCATCGACCTCGGCAGCGGCATCGCGGTCACCGGTGTGGGCAACGCGGCGCCACGTGTGGTCGAGGCGGTGCAGCGCCAGGTGGTGCAGTTCACGCACACCTGCTTCACGATCTCGCCGTACGACTCCTACGTGGACGTCGCGGAGGCACTGAACCGGCTCACGCCCGGCGACTTCCCGAAGCGCAGCGCGCTCTTCAACTCGGGTGCGGAAGCCGTCGAGAACGCTGTGAAGATCGCCAGGCACTACACGAAGAAGCAGGGCGTCGTCGTCTTCGACCACGCGTACCACGGCCGCACGAACCTCACCATGGCGCTCACGGCGAAGAGCATGCCCTACAAGAACGGCTTCGGCCCGTTCGCGCCGGAGGTGTACCGGGTGCCGATGTCGTACCCGTACCGCGATGGCCTGAGCGGACCGGATGCCGCTGCTCGCGCGATCGCGCAGATCGAGGTGCAGGTGCGCGCCGAGAACCTCGCGGCCATCCTGATCGAGCCGATTCAGGGCGAGGGCGGCTTCGTCGTTCCTGCGGATGGATTCCTCCCCGCGCTGCAGAAGTGGGCGAACGACAACAACGTGGTGTTCATCGCCGACGAGGTGCAGACCGGCTTCGCCCGCACCGGCACCATGTTCGCCAGCGAGCAGTTCGGTATCGTGCCCGATCTCGTGACGACCGCGAAGGGCATCGCGGGCGGCCTTCCGCTCTCCGCGGTCACGGGCCGCGCCGAGATCATGGACTCCTCGCAGGTCGGCGGCCTCGGCGGCACGTACGGCGGCAACCCCATCGCGTGTGCAGCGGCGCTCGCCACGATCGAGACGTACGAACAGGACGACCTGGCCGCCCGTGCCCGCGCGCTGGGAGACATCCTGCAACGGCGCCTGACCGAGCTGAAGGCATCCGACCCTCGCATCGGCGACGTGCGCGGACGCGGCGCGATGATGGCGATCGAGCTGGTGAACCCCGAGACCGGGGGACCGGATGCCGCACTCACCTCGCGCGTGGCCGCCGCGGTCATCCAGCAGGGCGTCCTCGTGCTCACCTGCGGCACGTGGGGCAACGTGATCCGGTTCCTGCCGCCGCTGGCGATCTCGGACGAGCTTCTGAACGAAGGACTGGATGTCGTGGGGAAGGCGATCAAGGAATGCTGAGCGAACAAGAACTCCTGGACCGGGTGCCCGCCCGGCTGTACATCGGCGGCGAGTGGGTCGAGGGCGAGCGCCCGAGCGAGCTGAAGGTGTACGACCCGGCGACGGGCGCCGTGCTGAAGACGATCGCGGATGCCTCGCCGGCGGACGGCATCCGCGCCCTCGACGCTGCGGTCACGGCCGGGGACGAATGGGCCGCCACGCCGCCGCGAAAGCGCAGTGAGGTGCTGCGCAAGGCGTTCGACCTGCTGCAGGAGCGTGCAGACGACTTCGCGCTGCTCATGACACTCGAGATGGGCAAACCGCTCGCCGAGGCGCGCGGCGAGGTCACATACGGCGGCGAGTTCCTGCGCTGGTTCAGCGAGGAGGCCGTGCGCATCACGGGCCGTTACGGCATAAACCCGGAGGGCACCGGGCGGATGATCGTGACGCAGCATCCGGTCGGCCCGTGCTACCTGATCACGCCGTGGAACTTCCCGCTCGCAATGGCAACGCGCAAGATCGCGCCGGCGCTCGCCGCGGGATGCACCGTCGTCGTCAAGCCTGCCGAGCTCACGCCGCTCACCACGCTGTACTTCGCGAAGCTGCTCGAAGACGCCGGCGTGCCGGGCGGTGTGGTCAACGTGATCACGACGACCACGTCGGGCAAGGTATCCGAGCCGATCATCGAGGACCCGCGTCTGCGCAAGCTCTCGTTCACCGGCTCCACCCCGGTCGGACAGGCACTGCTGCGCCAGGCGGCGACCGGAGTGCTGCGCACCTCGATGGAGCTCGGCGGCAACGCGCCGTTCGTCGTGTTCGAGGATGCCGACCTCGACAAGGCCGTCGAAGGCGCCATGCTGGCGAAGTTCCGCAACATCGGCGAGGCGTGCACCGCTGCAAACCGGTTCATCGTGCACGAGGCCGTCGCCGAGGAGTTCGCCGCGAAGGTGACCGAGAAGGTGCGCGCGCTGAAGGTCGGCCGCGGCACGGACGAAGGCGTCACCATCGGACCCCTCATCGACGACAAGGGCGTGGCCAAGGCATCCGAACTGGTCAAGGATGCGGTCGACCGCGGCGCGACGCTCCGCATCGGCGGATCCAAGATCGAGGGCGAGGGAACCTTCTTCGAGCCCACCGTCGTCACCGACGTCGTCGCAGGCAGCGACATCCTCCGCGAAGAGATCTTCGGACCGGTCGTGGCCATCGTGCCGTTCAGCGACGAGGACGAAGCAGTGCGCATCGCCAACGACACCGAATACGGACTCGTGGGCTACGTGTACACGAAGGACCTCGCACGCGGACAGCGGATGATCGAACGCCTGCAGACCGGCATGATGGGGCTCAACCTCGGCGTCGTCTCCAACGCGGCAGCACCCTTCGGCGGCGTCAAGCTTTCGGGGTTGGGGCGCGAAGGAGGGTTCGAGGGCATCCACGAGTACCTGTCGACGAAGTACACGTTGACGCCGAATCCTTTCGCGTAGTCGGTTACGGCCGCCGGCGGGATTCGGTTTTCCGGGATATGCCCGAGCTCGAGTCCGCCGGAGGGATTCGGCTTCGCGGGACATGCCCCCGCCGCGCTGGACGCGCGGCTCCTGCCAGACCCAATGCCAGCCCCGTGAAACCGAATCCCTCCGGCGGCCTCGCGTTATGCAGGGACGAACGGGCAGGGCGTGCATACGAGAGGTGGCACCCGCGGATGCCCATTCGGGTGGGGGTAGGTGCGAGTGGATGCAGGCGATGAAGAGATGAGCATGAGATGAGCTCCTTGGAGCGGGATGTTGTCGTGGTGGGGGCCGGGGCTTCTGGGCTGACCGCGGCTTGGGAGCTGCGGAGGGCCGGGCACAGTGTGGTCGTGCTCGAGGCGCGGGACCGGGTCGGCGGGCGGCTGTGGACGGACGAGATCGACGGGGCCATGCTCGAGCTCGGTGGACAGTGGGTGTCGCCCGAGCAGGATGCCCTCAAAGACACGCTCGCCGAGCTCGGCCTTGAGAGGTACCAGCGGTACCGCGACGGCGACAGCGTCTACATCGGGCGCGATGGCGAGTTGAAGCGGTTTCAGGGCGAAATCTTCCCGGTGGCACCACAGACCGAGAAGATCATGGTCGAGCTCATCGCCACGCTCGATGCACTCGTCGCGCAGCTGGATCCGGAGCGGCCATGGGAGCATCCGGATGCCGCGGCGCTCGACCGCATCTCGTTCGAACGATGGCTCGAGACGCAGACCGACGACCAGGAGGCGCGTGACAACATCGCCCTCTTCATCGCCGGCGCGATGCTCACGAAGCCCGCGCACGCGTTCTCGGCGCTCCAGGCGCTGCTGATGGCGGCATCCGCCGGGAGTTTCTCGAACCTGGTGGATGCCGACATCATCCTCAACGAACGCGTCGTCGGCGGACTGCAGCAGGTGCCGCTGCGCCTGGCGGAGCGGCTCGGCGACGACGTGCTGCTGAACAACCCGGTGCGCACGCTCCGCTGGGGCGCGGACGGCGTGACTGCGGTCACCGATTCGCTCGAGGTGCAGGCGCGCTTCGCCGTGCTCGCCGTTCCGCCGCACCTGATCAGCCGGATGAGCTTCGAACCGCCGCTGCCGCGCAGGCAGCAGCAGCTGCACCAGCACCTCTCGATGGGGTTCGTCATCAAGGTGCACGCCGTCTACGAGACACCGTTCTGGCGGGAGAACGGCCTGAGCGGCACCGCGTTCAGCCCGTACGAACTGGTGCACGAGGCATATGACAACACGAACCACGGGGATGCCCGCGGCACGCTGGTCGGCTTCGTCTCGGACCGCAACGCTGACGACGTGTTCCGGCTCAGCGCTGAGGAACGTAGGCGGCGCATCCTGGAGTCCCTTTCGCACTACTACGGCGAGCAGGCGCTGGCACCGGTCGTGTACTACGAGAGCGACTGGGGCAGCGAGGAATGGACGCGCGGCGCCTACGCCGCGAGCTTCGACCTCGGCGGCCTCGAGCGGTACGGCGCGGACCTGCGCGAGCCGGTCGGGCCGATCTGGTTCTCGTGCAGCGACCTCGCGGGCGCCGGGTACCAGCACGTCGACGGCGCGATCCGGATGGGCCGCGGCACCGCAGCCGCGATCGGCGAGCTGCTGTAGCTCATCCTGCGTGCCGCCGCCGGTCAAGCGCAGCCAGTTCGTGCAACTGCAGCCGCGACAAGTGGCTGCACTGGCGGGAACTGGCTGTAGATGGGTGGCGCGGCCGTCAGGCCAGCGCGCGAGCCTTCAGCGCCTCGTTGACCGGCGCAAAGGCCACCTTGTCGAAGACGAGCTCGATGTCGGTGATGCGTCCGTCGGCGACGTGCACGTTCTCGACGCACACGATCCCTATCGCTCGGCCGACCGATCCGCTTCGCGGCTCGTCCGGAACCGGCGATGGGGGCCCAGCTTCGGCCGGGGTGTCCGTGACGAAGTCGTAGACCACGCACGCGTGGTCGCCGTTCTCGTAGACGTCGCGGATGTCGTTGCGCACGAGCGCGGGCAGCAGGCGTTCGAGGGCGGACATCCACTGCTGCTTGTCCGAGGCCCCGGCTCCGACCCTGGCCTCGAGCGAGTCGGCCAGAAGGCCGTCGACGGTTTTGAGATCGTGCGACCCGACCGCCTCGATGTACGCGCGGGCGACGCCCGCGGGAGTTCTTGTGGTCATGTCAGCAGCATAAATACAAATGAAGATGAGTACAAGGAGTTGTTGGTAGTCTTTTGCCATGGCTGGTGAAGCGGCACGCGTCGACGGCGCAGACATCGACCGCGGTCTGCGCGCGCTCGCCGACGGGAACCGCAGGGCGATCCTGGCGGCGGTGCGCGATCATCCGCAGGCCGTCGGCGACGTCGCCGCGCGGCTCGAGCTCTCGCAGCAGATCACGTCGCACCACCTGCGCGTGCTGCGGGATGCGGGACTCGTGGAGGAGTCGAGGGACGGCACCCGGCACCTCTTCGTGGTGCGCACGGATGGCCTTGCCGCCGTGCGCGAC